>CAZNSV010000014.1:0-18765 GCA_964575775.1 uncultured Desulfovibrionaceae bacterium | reverse complement strand
CCCATGTTCGTGCGCGAAAAGGTCTTTTTCTTCACCGACAAACCAGTCAGCACGGTCTACTACAACGCCGCGATCCTGCTGTTCTCGGCCCTGGTGCTGAACTTCTTGTCCCTGTTCATGCTCAAGTACCGCGAGCGCATCATCACCGGGGTGTCCGCCGTGCTGCGCAGCTTCAACGGCGCGACCCGTCGGAACGGCCCCAAGGCCTGACCCCCAGCCCACAACCCCAGCCGGAGCCTTTGCCCATGCCCCCCCATCCCACCGATCCCACCGATCCGCAACTTGTCGCCCTGGAGACCCTGCCCCAGCAAGAACTGGAGCGCCGTCACGCCCGCTGCCGCGCCCTGCTGGCCGAACTGACCCCGGAGGCCCACGGGCTGCTGGTCTTCTCGCCCGTGAACCTCTATTACCTCACCGGCACCCTGGGCAACGGCCTGCTCTGGCTGCCCCGGGAGGGCGACGCCTTGCTGCTCTGCCGCAAGGGTGTGGAGCGAGCGCGGCTGGAGAGCCCCCTGGAGCGCATCCTGTCCTTCCGCTCCTACGGCGACCTGCCCGGCCTGCTGGCGGACGCGGGCTGCCCCCTGCCGCCTGCGCCCCTTGCGGTGGCCGCGGAAATGGGGGGGCTGAGCTGGAGCCTGGCCAACCTGCTTACGGCCAAGCTGCCCGGCCTGACCTTTCTGCCCGGTGACGCCGTGTTGGCCCGCGCCCGCAGCGTGAAGTCCGCCTGGGAGCTGAACAAGCTGCGCCTGGCCGGAGAGCGGCACGACCGCGCCCTGCAGGAGCTTTTGCCCCGGCACATCGCCCCCGGCCTGAGCGAGCGCGAGATCAGCCACAAGGCCTGGGAGGTCTTTTTCTCCTTGGGGCACAGCGGCTTGTTGCGCATGAGCACCCTGGGCGAGGACCTTTTTCTGGGGCACGTCTCCGCCGGAGACAGCGCCACCTACCCCGGCCGCTACAACGGCCCCGTGAGCCTGCGCGGCGAGCACCCGGCCGTGCCCTTCATGGGCTACGCGGGGCGCATCTGGCAGCGGGGAGAGCCCCTGGCCTGCGACATCGGTTTTTGCCTCGAAGGCTACCAGACCGACAAGACGCAGCTCTATTGGGGGGGCGCGCCCCACACCCTGCCGGAGCACGTGGCCCGGGCCCACAGGTGCTGCGTGGAGGTTCAGGAACTGGTGGCCGAGGGGCTCCGGCCCGGCGCCCGCCCCTCGGAGCTGTACGCCGCGGGCTTGGCCCTGGTGGAGCGGGCCGGGCTCTCCGAGGGGTTCATGGGGCTGGGCAGCAACAAGGTCCCCTTTCTGGGGCACGGCATCGGCCTGGCCATTGACGAATACCCCGTGCTGGCCAAGGGCTTCGACGCCCCCCTGGAGGAAGGCATGGTCCTGGCCCTGGAACCCAAGATGGGGCTGCCGGGACTGGGCATGGTGGGCGTGGAGAACACCTTCGAGATCACACCCCAGGGGGGGCGCTGCCTCACGGGACACCGCTTCGAGATCATTTGCCTGGAGTGACCCGGGCAGCCTGTTCCGGTGCAACGACGGCGGGCGGCCCCTTGCTTCGCCCCTCGCAATCAGGCACAATGGCGGTGGTGGAATCGGCGACTCCGCCGGGCAGCGCAGACGCGCCCCGGCAACCGGACGGCCCTGGCCGGACGGGCACCAGCCGGCCGCGCGAACGCGTGACCGGCCAGCACACGGGGGGGCAGGCGCATGCCAGGCCGCAAAGCAAAGGCCCAGTCGGAGTACGAGCTCTACCTGCAGCGCTTCAACGCCATGGGCCTGGAATTGCCGGAGGCTGCCACGGCCAATCCGGCCTCGGTGCATGCCATCACCTCCTTTCTGCTCAAGAACCAGGTCTTCGGCCCCGACGAACCCGCTCCCGAAGCACCCGAGGCCCGGCAGGAGCCGGGTCGGGACGCCTGATCACCGCACTCCAAGATGGAACGGGGCTTACGGTTCTGGACCGCCACCGGCTCTCCGGACGGCCAGGGGCTCGGGTTGTCCGAGCGCGGCCTGCGCGGCTGTCTCCTGGCCTTGGGGGCCCTGCTCCTGGCCTACGCGGCCCTGCGCGCCCGAGTCCTGGCCTTCACCCACGATGAAAGCCTGAGCTTCCTGCAGCTCCAGTCCGGCCCTTGGGCCTGGCTGGAACTCGGTTCCAACAACCACGTGCTCAACAGTCTGGGCATGGTCCTGGCCCAGACCCTGCTGGGCAGCTGCGAGTTCGCCCTGCGCCTGCCCAATGTCCTGGCCGGAGCGTTCTTCTTCCTGAGCGCGGGGCGCCTGGCGTTGCTCTTCCGCCACCGCCCCTTGGGCCTGGTCTGCTTCCTGGTCCTCTGCACCAACCCCTTTGTGCTGGACTTCTTCAGCCTGGCCCGGGGGTACGGCCTGGGGCTGGCCCTGGAGCTCTGCGCCCTGGCCCTGCTCCTGCCCCCCCTGGTCCGGGCAGCCAACGCCCAGCCCGCGCCCCTGCTGCCAGGGGCGTTCGCGGCCTGCGGCCTGGCCCTGCTCGCCACCCTGGCCAACTTCACCTTCTTTTTCGTGTACGCGGCCCTGGTCGCGGCCCTGGTCGCGGTCTGTGCGCTCCTCCTGTGGCGCCCCCCAGCGCCCCTGCGCAAGCCGCACCCTGTCGGGCTCCTGGCCTTTGTGCTCTGCAACGGCGCGCTCCTGCTGCTGCTCTACCGCATGCTCGACCGCCTCAAACGGCGCGGGGATTTTTACTACGGGGGGCAGGACTCCTTTTTCCAGGACACGGTGCTCTCCCTGCTGCGGACCTGGGCCTACGGCCTGGAACCGCCCCTTGCCCTCCTGTGGGGGGCGGGCGCACTGGCCTGCGCGACGCCGGTGCTGCTCGCAGGCCTCGCCCTGCTGCGGGGGCGCCGTGCGCAGCTGCCCGGGCTCGTGGTCACGGCCCTGCTCGGCCTCTGCGTCCTGGGCAGCTTCGCGACCCGCCACCTGGCCGGGTCCCTCTGGCCCGTGGAGCGCACTGCTCTGTTCCTCTGGCCGTTGTTCGTCTGCGGCACCTTTCTCCTGCTGGATGGGCTGTGGCAGCCCACGCGCCGGGTGGCCAGCCTCGCGCTCCGCTGCCTGGGTCTGGGGGTCCTGCTGCACCTGGTCCTGAGCGCCAACCTCGAGACCACCCGGACCTGGTACCCCGATGCCGCAACGCGAACCATGCTGCAGGACCTGAAGCAGGCTTTACCCTCTGGGGGCCAAGAAGCGAACACCCTGGCCGCTGACTGGATCCTGCTGCCGAGCCTGGAGTATTACCAGCGGACCGGAAGGGTTGCGGAGGCGCTGCAACTCGCGGACCGCCGCTCGCCGGACAGCGCAGGGGGGCTGGTCTACCTGCTGGAGCGCTCCTTGTGGGCCCAGCCGCCGCCGGAAGGGCCCTGCCAGGTGCTGCGGCGCTACCCCACGGCCGGAACGGCCCTGCTGGACTGCCGCCCCGCAACACCATGAGGAACAACCCACGTAAATAATGGACCACGCCTGAAGCCCCGGCTATGGTGAATTCCGGCTTCGCACTCCTCTGGGTAGCGGGTGGCGGCGAAGCCCACGGCAAGCGACACGGCGCTCTCGCGTGGGGAGTGGAAGTGTGCAACACCTTGCCGCAACAGTCTTTTGGACGCTTGCCACAAAACCTGGGAACAGGTAGATTTTCAGAGGGGGGGGCAGTGAAGGCAGGCTGCGTGAGCAACTCTACGACCTTCGGAGGCCCAGATGTTCAAGGAAGAGCGCAAAGAGAGCATGTTTGACTGGTCCATGATCGGGGATATCAAGGAGGGGCGCCCCAACCTCGGCGGGACCATGGACGTGGCCGTGTACCGGCTGATGCAGTTCACGCTGCGCGACGTGATGATCCAGCAGATGGGCGTGGAAACCGCGGACAAGATCTTCTACCTGGCCGGAGAGACCGCCGGGCGGCAGCTCTATCGCAACGCCATCACCCCGGGGCAGGACCTGAACGGCTTCATCACCGAGCTGCAGCAGCTGCTCAAGACCCTCAACATCGGCATCCTGCGGGTGGAGAAGGCAGACCCGGAGAAGCTGAACTTCACTCTGACCGTGGAAGAGGACCTGGACTGCTCCGGGCTCCCGGTCTGCGACGAAGAGATCTGCACCTACGACGAAGGCTTCATCAGCGGCCTGTTGTCCGAGTATTCGGGCCGGGAATTCATCGTCAAGGAGATTGACTGCTGGTGCTCCGGCGATCGGGTCTGCCGGTTCGACGTCCGCTGCAAGCAATGAGTCACGACCACCACCGGACGCCCTGCCTGGAGGTCAGACGGGAGCTGCTGGACCAGCTGACCGGGATGTTTCACGCCGTGCTCAAGGGCGACATCCCCCAGCCGCTGGACCTGCCCCCCGACTATCCCGAGGACGAGTTGCGCCAAGTGTACGAGTACGCCGGGCGCTTCATGGAGGAGTACGGGCGGCTGGCCGAGTTCATTTACGCCCTGTCGCGGGGCGAGCTGGAATACACCCCGCCCCGCGGCAGGATGCGGGCCCTGCAGTCCTTCAAGAGTCTGCAGGCCAGTCTGCGCCACCTTACCTGGAAGACCAAGGCCATTGCCGCCGGGGATTTCGACCAGCAGGTCGACTTCATCGGCGACTTTTCCACGGCCTTCAACCAGATGACGCAGCAGCTCAAGCAGTCCTTCACCACCATCGAGCTCCAGAACCAGGAACTCTCCCGGCTCAACGCCGACCTGGCCACCAAAAACCGCGAGATCCAGGAAAGCCGCGAGGCCGCCGAAGCCGCGGCCCAGGCCCGCCGGGTGTTCCTGGACAACTCGGGCCAGTGTTTTCTCTCCGTGGGGGCGGACCTCTGCGTGGACCCGGAGTGCAGCAAGGAGTGTCTCGCCATCTTCGGACGCCCCCTGGCCGGAGCCCACCTGGGGGAACTGCTCCACCCCGAGGACCCGGCGGCCCGGGCTGCCCTGGAACGGAACTTCCAGCGTGTCTTCGCCGAGCCCGACCCCTTCCGCCAGGAGCTCTACCTCTCGCTCTGGAAACGGGAGTACCAGGTCAATGACCGGTTCCTGGAAGCGGAGCACAAACTGGTGCAGGGGCGCGTCCTGTGCATCCTCACCGACGTGACCCGCAACAAGAAGCTGGAGAGCGAGGTCCTGCAGGAGCGCAACCGCCTGAAGTTCGTGGTCTCCACGGTGCGCGAGGCGCGGCACTTCTTCGCCATTCTCGAGGACTTCGACACCTTCAGGCAGCGGGAGCTGCCCCCCCTGCTGGGGAGCTTCGCCGAACCGTCCGAGAAGCTGGCCCTGATCTACCGCCGGGCCCATACCTTCAAGGGGCTCTTCGCCCAGCAGGACTTCCTGCACCTGCCCGTGGCCCTGCACGCCTTCGAGAGCGGCATCGCCCGGCTGCAGCAGAGCGAGAGTTATACGGCCCCGGATCTGGAGCGGCTTTGCGAGGCCCTGGCTCCGGCCCTGGAGCGGGACCTGGCCGTGGTGGAGGAGTTCCTGGGCGCGGAGTTCCTGCTGCAGCGCGGCGCCGTGCTCCTGGGCAGCAGCCAGGCCGACCGGCTGCAGGCCCTGGCCGAGCGCATGCTCGCCACCCAGGACGGCATCCTGGACCCGGAGGGCCGCGAGCTCCTGGAGCAGCTCCGGAACCTCCGCCGCGTCAGCATCCGGGATCTGCTCTCCGGCTACCCCAAGGGCACGCTGGAGCTGGCCCAGCGCCTGGGCAAGGAGCTCAAGCCCTTCGGCATTGCCGGGGGCGAGGTCTTCGTGGATCCCGGCGTGTTCGCCCCCTTCACCAAAGCACTGGTGCACGTGTTCCGTAACGCCGTGGACCACGGTCTGGAGCCCACGGAGGAGCGGCTGGAGTTGGGCAAGGACGAGGCCGGGCGCATCGGCTGCCGGGTGGAGGCCCGGGACGGCCGCCTGGAAATTTGCATCGCGGTCGACGCCAGGGGGCTGGACGCCGAGGGTCTGCGCGCGGCCGCGGTCCGGCAGGGCCTCTGCAGCGCGCAGGAGGCCCGGCAACTGACCGACAGCGAGGTCTACGGCCTGATCTTCGCCATGAACCTCTCCACCAGGAACGCCTCCTCCCAGGTCTCGGGCCGTGGAGTGGGGCTGGCCGCGGTCCGGCAGGAGCTGGAGCTCCTGGGCGGTACCGTGGCGGTGTCGTCCACTCCGGGCCAGGGCACGTGCCTGCGCTTCAGCCTGCCCTTGACGGCCCAGAAGACGGAGGGAGCGGTGATGCCCTTGCGCTCGGACATCGAGACCCTGATCCAGGCGGTGGCGCGGCGCAGCGTGAGCTTTCTGCAGACCGAGATGCACCTGGAGGTGGAGGAGGTGGCCCGTCAGCCGCAGTGCGTGTCGCGGCTGGTGCTGCGGGACACCACGGCCATGGTCAGCGTGGGGGGGAACATGGGGGTCTACATCGCCCTCAGCTTCGATGCCCCGGCCCTGCACCACATCTTTCAGGCCTACACTCAGGGCCTGGACCTGCCCCCGGAGCAGGAGGCCATGTACATCGAGGAGACCGCCGCGGACGTGGTCAACACCATCGTGGGCAATGCCTTGTCCGAGGCGCCCGACGGTGCCACCGCCATCTCCCTGACGCCGCCGGTGGTCATGTCGCAGGCCAAGAGCCTGATCTGCCACAAGAACGCGTACTTCTATCTTTCGGACCTGCGCACGCCCCTCGGGGTGGTGAGCATCATGTACATCGGGCCCAAGGCCCTTTTCGACGAAACCCTCGAGAGCAGGGAGCACACCTAGATGAACCAGCACAGAGTGCTTGTCGTAGACGATTCCCCCATCGTGGCCCTGAAGCTGACCAACCTGCTCACGGAACTGGGGTTCGAGGTGGTGGGCACGGCCAGGAGCGGCAGTCAGGCCGTGGCCCTCTACGAAGAACTCGGGCCGGACCTGGTGACCATGGACATCACCATGCCGGACATGGACGGCATCGAGGCCACCCGGCGCATTCTGGCCCTGGATCCCCAGGCCCTGATCATCATGGTCACCTCCCACGGGCAGGAGGAGATGGTCATGAACGCCATCGACGCCGGGGCCAAGGGCTACGTGCTCAAGCCCTTCCACAAGGAGAAGCTGGCGGAGCACATCGGGCAGCTGATCAAACACTACGGCCCCAAAGGCTGAACATGGCATTTGCAGAACCGGGCAGGAGAGGGTATCTGAATCGTGCAGCCGCCAGGTCCGGCATCACAGCCTGGCCGAGCTCGCCCAAATACCGCCCGTTCACCGTATTCCTTGGTCCCGACATGAACGAAATGCTGGAAAGCAGACTGCTGGAAACCCACTTCGATGTCATCCCCTTCGACATCTACGTGGTGGACGTGGCGACGATGGAGATCGTGTTCATCAACCGCCACTACCGGGACCGACTGGGCAACCTGACCGGTTTGACCTGTCACGAAGCCCTCTACGGCTTTGGCCAGCCCTGTCACTTCTGCAAGATCAACAGCCTGCTGGACACGGACGGCGCGCCCAACGGAGAGGTGCGCATCTTCGAGCTCTTCAACGAGAAGGACGATCGCTGGCGCCAACTGCAGGAAAAGACTCTGAGCTGGCCCGACGGGCGGGTGGTCAAGTACTCCATCGCCGTGGACATCACGGAGCTCAAGGCCACCCAGAACCGCCTGGCCGAGGCCCACGCCCAGCTGGCCCTGCGCAACAAGGAGCTGCGCGACCGCAACGTGACCCTGGAGGAGAACGTGCGGCTGCGTGAGCACGTCGACCGCATGTCGCGCCACGACCTCAAGGGCCCCTTGTCCGCGGTGATCAACCTGCCCCAGCTCATCCTGGAGTGCGGCGAGTTGCCCCCGGACTGCGTGCAGATGCTGCGCGTGATCCGCGACGCCGGGCTGACCATGCTCAACATGCTCAACCAATCCCTGGACCTCTACCGCTTGGAGGCCGGCACCTACCTCCTCAAGCCCCTGCCCGTGGACCTGGTGCAGGTGGCCCGGCACGCCACAGCAGCTCTGGCCGGACTGGCCGAACAGCGCTGCCAGAGCGTGCGCATCCTGCTGCGGGGCGCGCCGCCCCTGGGGCAGGAGACCCTGAACACCATCGGCGAGGCCCTGCTCTGCCAGACCATGCTCATGAACCTGGTGAAGAACGCCCTGGAGGCTTCGCCCGATGGGGGCGAGGTCGCCGTGGAGCTGAACGAGGCCGAGGGTCGGGCCCTGGTCGCGGTGGAGAACGTTGGCGAGTTGCTGCCCGGGGTGCGCGAGCGCTTTTTCGAGAAGTACGTGACCGCGGGCAAGTTCGGCGGCACTGGGCTTGGCACCTACTCGGTCCGGCTCACGGCCGAGGCCCACGGCGGCACCGCCGCGCTGGACCTGTCCCGCCCCGGCCGGGTCCGGGTAGTGGTGGCGCTGCCCCTGGCCCCTTCCGAACCAGGGGCCGAGCTGTCCCGCGAGTGCCGCCCCAGGGATTGACCCCCCCTGCTCCATTCCCATTTCGGCGACTCCTCGTTTTGCAGCCCCGTTGTGGGCGTGCTGTCCCGGCCCGTCTTCCGCAACAAGGTCTTTCCGGTCAGCCCTGCCCCTCGCAAGTGGCGGGCCCCCAACCAGACCCAGCCTCGGCCCTGAGCCGCCCCCTTGCCCGCGCCTGTCGCCAGCCCCTTGGCCTGGCCCGAGCGCACGGGCAGGCTCCCCTTGCGCCCAGAACCAGGAGTCGCTTGTAGCCCCCTGGAATTCCACTTGGCCATTGACAAGCCCGTGACAGGTGGAGTAGGCACGACTTCTGGATTTTGAAAATCAATTTCATTGCCCAGGCGCTGCCTCCGGCAGGCAGTGCCGCAGCAGGACTGCGCACGGGCTTTGGCAGCAACACAATTTGATAACGACTTTCAAACTCAAACAGACCACATTCCAGCAGAGGAGGTCGCCATGGTTTCCCAGTCCAGCATCGGCAGCAGGCGCGATCCCAGGAGCTTTTTGGGCACGGCCTTGCGCTTCGCCCCACAAAGGGGAGGCGCGGGGCAGGTGCCCCAATCCGTGTCCCCAACCCTCGGCAGCGAACCCCCCAGCGCCAAGGCGGCGGGGAGCGGGCCGCACCCCGAATTGTAACCCGGAGTACAGAGGCAGAGGTCCAGCTGGTTCGGGACAGGGGCACACCGAAACCGCGCGCTTGCGCCTGACAGGCAGGCTGGAACCAGAACCCTCGCCCCCTGCGAGGCAACGGAAAGAGACATGTACATGGAAGACGCGCAGATGCACGGCGGGCTGCCCCCGCGTGACGTGGTGGCCGTGACCACGGTGTTGCACGAGTTTGCCGAATCCCTGGGCGCGGCGGTGGATGCCAAGGATCACCACACCAGACAGCATTCCGTGGAGGTGGCCGAAACGGCCCTGACCCTGTCCCGGGCCATGGGGCTGCCCCGCGCCGTGGCTGACGCGGTGCACGTGGCCGGACATCTGCACGACGTGGGCAAGATTGGCGTGCCCGACGCCGTGCTGATCAAGGCCGGCCCCCTGACCGCCCTGGAGTGGGAGCTGGTGCGCAGGCATCCGGTGATCGGCGCGGACATCGTGCGCCCCGTGCAAGGGCTGCGCGAGTGCGGGGTGCTGGAGATGGTCCTCTACCACCACGAGCGCTTCGACGGTCGCGGCTATCCCGCCGGGCTCAAGGGGCGGCACATACAATTGGGGGCGCGCATCATCACGGTGGCGGACAGTCTCTCGGCCATGCTGCAGCGCCGCCCCTACCGGGAGGCCATGAGCTTCGAGCTGGCCTGCCGGGAGTTGGAGCGCCACGCCGGGAGCCAGTTCGACCCGGAAATCGTGGAGGTCTTCCTGGCCCTGACCGAACGGCGGCCCTTGGTCCTGCATCCCTTGCCCGCGCACCCCACCTCGAAAAGCAAGCAGGGTCCGCGCCTGGTCCAGGGGGTGGCGGATGCTGGCTGAGCACCGGTCCCTGAGTCTCTGGCAGCGCGGGCTGGACAGGCTGGCGGACCTGGGCGTGGGCGTGAAGGTGAACCTGCTGCTCCTGGGCCTGGGGCTGCTGCCCCCTTTGGGGGCCCTGCTCTTCCTGCACGAGACGGGAGGGGGCGGTAAATTTCTCGACATCCTGGCCCTGTACATCGCGGCCGTGGTCCTGCTGCACTACCCCCTCTGCCGCCTGGTGGAGGAGTTCATCGTGCTGCGCCAGACGCGGCGCATCAACACCTATGTGGAGCAGGTCAAGGCCGGGCGACCGGTGCGGAACTTCCAGCTGCCCCCGGAAAAAGGGGAGGAGCACGACTTCCTGCGCCTGCAGCGCAACATCTTCTGGATGGTGCAGGGGCTCAAAAGCCGCGAGCTCCGCTTGCAGGAGACCCTGCGCAAGCTCGAGACCGCCCAGCGCCAGGTCCTGGAGTCCATCGAGTATGCCGGGCTGATCCAGCGCTCCCTGTTGCCGGCCGAGCGGGATTTGCAGCTGGCCCTGGGCGAGCATTTTCTGCTCTGGCTCCCCCGCGATGGAGTGGGGGGCGATGCCTACTGGGTCAAGCGCAGCGGCAACCTCACCTGGCTGGCGGTGTTCGACTGCACGGGGCACGGGGTGCCCGGCGCCTTCCTCACCCTGATCGTGGCCTCGCTCTTCGAGCAGAACTGCGACCAGTGCTGCAACCACAACCCGGCCCTGCTCCTGGCCCGGATGCACCGGGGGCTGCAGGCCGCGCTCTCCCGCCACGGCAAGACCGCCTTCATCGACGACGGTCTGGAGGGCAGCGTCTGCTGCCTGGATCGCGACACCGGGGTGCTGCACTTCGCCGGGGCCAGAAGCTCCCTGCTGCTGGTGGATGCCCAGGGCTGCAAGGAGCTCAGGGGCGACCGCAGCGGCGTGGGCTTCGTGCACGTGCCCCCGGAACAGGAATTCGCCAACCACACGCTGCCCCTGCTGCCGGAGCAGAGGCTCTACCTGTTCACCGACGGGATCACGGACCAGATCGGCGGGCCCAAGCGGCTGCCCGCGGGGCGCAGCCGCCTGCGGCACTGGCTGGTCGAGCACGCGACCCTGCCCATGGCCGAGCAGCGTCGGCTGCTGGAACAGAACTATTCAGAATACAAGGGGCGTGAGACCCAGCGGGACGACGTCACCGTGCTGGGCTTTTGCGCCAGGGAGTTCACATGTTGAATCATCTCTACGAGTTCTACGAGGAGCTGAAGCGCGAGGGCGTGATCCTCTGCTTCAGCGGCCCCACCTCGCAAAGCGTGGTGGAGGGCATCGGCCGCACCCTGAAGCGCAAGATGGAGCTGGAAGAGGCCGCCACCCCCACCATCCAGCGCGTGTTCGCCCTCTTTGTGGAGCAGATGCAGAACATCGTGCACTACTCCAGCGAAAAGACCCCCCCCGGCTGCGAGGACGGCTGCGAGCTGCGCCACGGCGTACTGGTCATGGGACGCAATGAGGGGCGCTTCTACGTGATCTGCGGCAACAAGGTGCAGACCGAGCAGTGCGAACGGATGCTCGTCCAACTGCGCCACCTGCAGAGTCTGAGCCGGGAGGAGCTCAAGGAGCACTACCGGCGCATGCGGCGGGAGGAAACGCCCCAGGACAGCAAGGGTGCGGGCCTGGGGTTCATCGAGATGTTCCGCCGCGCCAGCGAACCCCTGGAGTTCCATGTGGCGCCCGTGGATGCCGAGAACGTCTTCTTTTCCATCAAGGCCGTGGGGTAGGACGCCATGGAACGCCTCGTCATCGCGCAGACCGACTCCACCCTGGGCGTGGATTTCGACCCCGAGCGCCGCTGCCTGCTCCTGCGGGGGGAGTCGTATCCGGAGAACGCGGCCAAGTTCTTCGCCCCAGTCCTGCAATGGCTGGAAACCTGGCTGCCCGGCCTGGCTCCGGGGGCCGAGGTCGCTGCGGACCTGGACATCGTGTACTTCAACTCTTCCAGCTCCAAGGTGCTCATGAATCTCTTCGACCTGTTCGAGGAGACCGCCCGGCGCGGGGTCCGTCTTTCCGTGCTCTGGCGCTACCACGTGGACAACGAGATCGCCCAGGAGTGCGGCGAGGAGTTCGGCCAGGAGCTGCAGGCCGCGGCCTTTGCCATGCACCCCTACCAGGAGACGCCATGAAAGCCGACAACTCCCTGTTTCGCGAAGAGGAAGAGGTCATCGGCCGCGCCGAGGCGCTGTTGGCCGACGAGGGTGAACTGCTCCCGACCTACGAATACCGGGATCTGTTGGAGAGCTTCCGCAAGCTCTACCGGCAGAGCACGCGGCTGGTGAAGATGGGCGACCGCATGCAGGGGCAGCTCAATCGCCTCAACGACCGCCTGGTCAAGAGCGAGGAGAAGTTCCGCAGCATCTTCGAAAGCAGCATCCAGGGCATCTACCGCTCCACCCCCGAGGGGCGCTTCCTGGACCTCAACCCGGCCATGGCCCGGATCTTCGGCTACACCGACCCGGAGGAGATGCTCGACAACGTCAAGGACATCGGCCAGGACCTCTTCCTCTGCCGCAGTCGCCGCCAGAGCTTCCTCCAGGCGCTCCGGCACTCCGGCGTGCTCAAGGACTACCTCCTGGAGCTGCGCCGCCGCGACAACAGCACCATCTGGGTGGAGGTCTGCACCAGGGGCATTTTCGACGCCGCAGGCCGCCTGATCGAAATGGAAGGCCTGGTGGCGGACGTGACCGAAAAGCGCCGCATGCTCCGGGAACTGGAGAACCTGGCCCGCCGCGACGGACTCACCGGGCTCTGGAATCGGCGCTACTTCTTCGAGCTGGGGCAGCGGGAAATCCTCCGGGCCGCGCGGGAACGCTCCCCCCTGGCCCTGGTCTTCTTCGACGCCGACCACTTCAAGCGGATCAACGACACTTACGGCCACGAGGTGGGGGACAAGGTGCTCACGGACATCGCCCAGCTGGGGCTCCGCCAACTGCGCGAAGTGGACATCTTCGGCCGCATGGGCGGGGAGGAGTTCGCCGTGCTGCTGCCGGAAACGCCCTACGCGGGGGCCCTGCTGGTGGCCGAGCGCCTGCGCGGCTGTTTCGCGTCCCATGCCCTGCAGCTGCCCCAAGGTCCGGTCCGCTTCACGGCCAGCTTCGGCGTGGCCATGCTCTGCCGGGAGACGCCCTGCGTGGAGAGCCTGCTGCGCCGGGCCGACGACGCCCTCTACGAGGCCAAGCGCTGCGGCCGCAACCGGGTCTGCCCCGCACCGCTCCCCGCGGAGGTCACGGCCCACCTGGTCCGGAGTGGGTGGCAGCCCTCGCCCGGGGCGCGCCCGCCCATGCCTTGACGGGTAGCTGCCACACACGACCTGTTCCCTGGCAGGTGGCCTGCTCATGGCCGGTCTGGGGGGGCTGCTGTTCTGGGGCTGGTGGCTGGGGCGCTGACCTTTTTCCGCCCCCAAAGCGGAAGCACCGTATTCCCCGCTTGACAAAGCCGTTATCAGGTGAAAATGTGCCCCAAAAATGAAAATGATTTTCAGAATCCTGCAAATGGGGCAGGTCTATCCCGCGCACAATCTGCTCCCCAACTACCCCTCCCCTCGGGGTACCCACGCCCTGCGACCCAAGGCAGCGCGACGCGCCCCCTGCCGGGTTTGAACGCGACGCCAAGTTACCCTGAACCGACCAACCAGCAACCCCAGGCCATTGCCCCCACAGTAAATGAGAATGAAAGGCATTTCCGTTATCCATCAAGCCCCTGGCCGACTCCGCTTGCGCATCCCGCGCCACAGCTTCCCGCTCCTGGTGCCGGACGCGACCGAGTCCAAGACCTCTCCGGTCGCCGCGCCGCGCACCCCGGCCCTGCAGGAACTCCAGGCCCTGGACGGGGTGCTCACCCTGCGTTTCAATCCGCGTTGCGCCTCCCTGGTGCTCTGCCACGACCCTCGGCGACTCTCCCGGGAGCAGTTGTTGGACCGGGTCCAGGCTCTGCTGCTGCCCAGGCCCAAGCACCGGGAGGCCGCTGCCGCCTCGTGCTCCGCTGGGACACCTTGCGCCTGCCCCCCTGGCAAGACGGCCTCCGTGGCCCGGGAATTCCGGAGGTTCGCCTGGCTCAGCGCCGTGGTGGGGGTGGTGTTCGTGCGCCGCACCCTGCTGGGTGCGGTGGTGGGGCAGAGTCTGTTCAGCCCCCTGGGCCTGGTGGTGTTGGGCGCCAGCCTGCCCATGGCCCGGCGGGGGGTGCGCGACCTCAAGCAGGGGCGCCCCACACTGGACAGCTTTCTGGCCGGCGGGGTTGTCGCCTCGGTGGTCGGGGGGCAGGCCCTCACGGCCCTGGAAATCCTCTGGATCAACTCCGGCGCCGATCTCCTCTCCGCCTGGATCGCGGAGCGCTCCCGCAAGCATATCGCCGAGATCCTGGAGCTGACCTCGCACCACACCTTTGTGCTGCAAGGCGGGGTGGAAGTCGAACGCGAGGTGGCCTCCCTGCGCCCCGGCGAGGTGGTGGTGCTGCACACCGGGGAAAAGGTCTGCGTGGACGGCGTGGTCGTGCACGGCGAGGCCCTGGTGGACGAATCGTCCATGACCGGACGGCCGGACAGCGTGCACAAGCGGCTCGGGGACGCAGTGTTCGCCGGGACTTTCGTGCGCGAGGGCGTGATCCGGGTCCGGGCCGAGAAGGTGGGCGACAGCACCTACCTCAACCGAGTGCTCTACAAGGTGCAGGACGCCCTGGAAACCCGCGCGCCCATCGAGGGCGTGGCCGACAGGCTGGCCGCGCGCCTGGTGAAGCTCGGCTTTGTCGCCACCGGCGCCACCCTGCTGCTCACGGGCAGCTGGTGGCGGGCCTACACCGTCCTGCTGGTCATGGCCTGCCCCTGCGCCACGGTGCTGGCCGCCTCCACGGCGGTGTCCGCGGCCATGAACGCCGCGGCCCGGCGCCGCATCCTCATCAAGGGGGGGCGCTATCTGGAAGAACTGGGCGCCTGCAGCACCATCTTTTTCGACAAGACCGGCACCCTGACCACCACCCGCCCCCGCCTGGCTGCGGCAGCCACGGGCCAGGGCAGTGGAGGGGCGGACTCGGCCGAGGCTGTTGAACTACTGGCACTGGCAGCCTCGGCCGAGACCCACAACCACCACCCCCTGGCCCGGGCCATTCTGGCCGAAGCCCGGCGGCACGGCATCGCGCCCAGCCCCCACGGCGAATGCGACTACCACATGGGGCAGGGCATGCGCGCCACCATCAACGGCCATGAAATCCTGGTGGGCAACGCCAAGCTGGCCCGGCATTACGACGCCTCCACCGCCCCCTTGGAGCCAGAAGCCCAGCGCTTTCAGGCCCAGGGGCTCACGGTGCTCTACGTGTTCAAGGACCGCGAGCTGCAAGGCCTGCTGGGTTTCGCCACCGAGACCCGACCCGAGGCGGGGCGCGTGCTGGGGCAGCTGCGGCGGCTCGGCGTGCAACGCATCATGCTCGTCACCGGCGACGAGGAGGCCTCCGCCGGCCAGCTGGTGCGGGAACTGGGCCTGGACGGGCACTTCGCCTCGGCCATGCCCGAAGAGAAGGCGGACTTGGTGGAGGAGGCCGCCGCGGCCTACGGCCCGGTGCTCATGGTGGGCGACGGCATCAACGACGCCCTGGCCCTGACCCGGGCGCACGTGGGCGTGGCCTTTGGCACCGGAGGCTCGGAAGTGGCCGTGGAAGCCGCAGACATCGCCCTGGCCGAGGACAACCTGGAGAGCCTGCCCGCCCTCTACGCCCTGAGCCGAAAAACCATCCAGGTGGCGCACCAGAACTTCTGGCTCGCCACGGGCTCCAACGTGGTGGGCGTGGTCCTGGGCGCCCTGGGGCTGCTCAGCCCGGTGAGCGCCGGTCTGGTGCACGTTGTCCACTCCCTGGGGGTTCTGGCCAACTCCTCGCGCCTGCTGCGTCTGCCCCAGGCTCCTGAAGCCCCCGACAACCTTTCAACCGGAGATACGCATGGATTTCGCAACCCTGGCAACACTGCGCCGCTACCTGAAGATCAAGCATCACATTCCCGGCCGCATCCGGATCAGCTTTGACCAGGCCCTGACCCGGGACCCGCAGGCCAGGACGCTGCTGAACAATCACAGCAGCCTGCCCCCGGGGGTCCGCACTCTGCGGATCAATGCCCTGGCGCGGTCGGTGGTCATCGAGTACGCGGCGGAACGCTATCCCCCGGCGCTGCTGGAGGAGCTGGTGGACACGCGAGACGACGCCAGGGCCGCTGAGATCCTCTGTGGATTCCACGCCATCGTGCACAACTGCAACGCAAGGGAGGTTCAGTGATGTCGCACCACGAGCAGGACAAGACCGGCTCGGCCGCCCAAGGGCAGGAGCCCCGGCAGCAGGGCGGCCAGCCCGCCGAGTATCCGCCCCAGGGAGGTCCCGGGCAGGAATGGCAGGGCACCCCAGACGCTGGGGGCGGGTGGAACGGCCAATTCGGCCAGCCTGGCCAGCCTGGCCAGTACGGACAGAACGGGCAGTACGGGCAGTACGGCCAGAGCGGGCGATACGGTCCGGACATGGGGCAACCCCACTTCGCGGCCCAAATCCCCGGCGCCCAGCCTTATCAGGGTGCGCCCCAGGCTCAGGCCGGGTACACCGCCTTTGCCCCTCACTTTGTCCATGGCGCTCCGCCCAGCGCGCCCCCGCCCCCGCAGGGGTACGGCGCTCCCCTACCCGGTCGGGAGCAGGCCCAGCCCCGGTATGCCCGGTATGCGTTTGCCCCCCAGGGTCCCCAGCCTGTGCAGGGCCCCCAGGCCGTGCAGGGGGCACAGCCCGCCTACGCGCCCAACGGCCAGCAGTACGGCCCGGCACTGGGCTACGGTTACGCGCCACAGCCGCCCTATCATGGTTACGCCCCTGCCCCGGACCCTGGACCGGTCCAGGGGCAGTACCAGCACCACCCCCACCACCAACACCATCCGGGGCACGAGCATGGCAAGGGGCAGGAGTACCGCTACGGCGAGCTCTATGGGTTGATTCAGGAAGCGGCCAACGGCAACGCCGATGTGGCCGGGTTCCTGCGCTTCTTCCAGAGCAGCAGTTCCGATTTCTGGAAGGGTGCCCTGGTGGGGGGGGCCGTGACCCTGCTGCTCACCAACGAGACGGTCAAGAACGCCATTGCCGGAGCCTTGGGCGGGGTGTTGGGCTGTCTGAGCCGTTCGGCAGAGGACCAGGAAGCTGAAGAAGACCGCAAGGCCGAGGCGCGCTTGGCCAAGGAGCAGCAAGCATGAGCAAGTCCGTCACCCATCTCGTGGCCCCCAGGGCCACCTTGGCCATGGGCGCCGCCGGCGCCCTGATCGGCGGCGCCGTGGCCGCCGCACGCAACTACCAACGGGTGCAACAGCAGGAGCTGAGCCGCGAGGACGCGGTCAAGGACACCCTCAAGGAAGCCGGAACCACCGGCTTGGCCACGGCCACGGCCACGGCCGTGGTGGGCGCCCTGGGTTTCACGGGCCTGGTTTCCCTGGTGGGCATCGTGCTGGCCACAGCCGGGACCAAGCACCTGGCGGACAAGATGCTCGCCAAGGAGCCCAAGGCCGTCCCGGCGCAGGCAGCGACCGAGTCCACGAACAGCGGCAAGAAAGCCAAGGCCACCGGGAAATGACACCCTGGTTCCGGCAGGCAGCGAGCCGGAGCCGTTGCAACACAAGGAGACGCCCCATCATGAGCAGCTACGAGCATCCTTCTTACCATCATCCCGACCAGCAGTCCGGCGCGGCGGTGTACGACCAGCAGGGTCGCTACCTCGGCCAGGCTTACCAGACCCCTCCGGGGCAACCGGGCCAGCAAGTCTACCAGGCGGCCGGGCAGCAGAACGCCCCCGCCATGGGACAGTATTCCTACCCAGGCGTGCCTCAGGCGCAGCAACCCAGCGCGGTGCAGAGCTGGTTCAACTACCGCAACCCCAGCTATCTCAAGGGGCTGGCCGTGGGTGCCGGTCTGGCCCTGGTCCTGACCAACCCGGCCGTGCAGAAGGCCCTGGTCTCGGGCGCCGTGAAGCTCTGGACCGCGGTGCAGGGCGGAGTGGAAGAGATCAAGGAGCACGTCCAGGACATCAAGGCCGAGCTCAGCACCAAGGATTAATGTTAGCTTTGAACCAGCGCTAGCGCACACACCATGGCGCCGGGCCGCGGTCCACGCGAATCTGCGGTCCGGCCCCACACAACCCAGGGAGCGCCCATGTCGGAACACCATGACTCCCCGCCCTGCCAGGCGGAATGCCCGGAACCCCAGGAGCCCGCAGCCGAGGCGCAGGCTTCTGCCGCGAGGAACGTCCTGTCCGTGCGCAAACGCCGCCCCTCGGACAAGGAGCTGGCCAAGTACGGCCTCATGGCGGCCCTGGGCGTGCTGACGGTCACGGGCTTCAGCCGCAAGCGCGGGGCCCGGCGGCTGCACGTCCTGGCCGGGGGGCTGTTTATCGGCCTTTCGGTCTGGCACCACCTGCTCTACTCCCCGTGCGGCGGCGCCGAGCGGGGCGCCACACGCAAACAGGACGAGGACGCATGACCAGATACGCCCCTCCGGCTCTGCCGCGCTTCCGGGTGGTGCACGAACTGCCCCGGCGACTGCGCCTGAAGAGCAACCGGCTGCGGGACCCCGGCCTGGACCCGGACTACCTGGCGGCCTTCCTGGCGGCCCAGCCCGGGGTGGAGGCCGTGCGTGTCAACCAGCGGGCCGGGGCCATCGTGCTGGAGCACGACGGCGCACCGGACTTCAGGTTCCGCATCCTGGAACTGCTCGACGACCTGCCCCCGGACATCTATGCCCCGGATCCGGACCAGAACGCGGCGCCGGATCGGGCCGAGGTCATGTTCAAGGCCCTGGTGGCGGTCCTCACGCCCTTCCTGCCTTCGCCGGTCCAG
>CAZNSV010000013.1:0-18802 GCA_964575775.1 uncultured Desulfovibrionaceae bacterium | reverse complement strand
ATGTCTACATCAACGCTGGCGACGTGTATGTGCCCACGCTGGTCTTCAACACCATGGCGCAGACGTTCAGTATCGCCTGCATGGCCGACCTTACAGACCGTCTCGCCACTGCTGGTGAGTTGGCCTAGCCCCTACACCCCAACACTCTGCACAGGAGAAACATGATGGAAGCTTACGCGTTCTGCGGATTGCTTTGGCTCGTGGTCATTTGCATCTGGTTGCGGATTCGCTAGCAGCCCCACAACAGAGCGCGCAAGAAGGCCCCCGGGATTCAGTCTCGGGGGCCTTCTTGCGTCCAAACCCCAAGGAGAAAAGTCATGTCGGGACAGAACACGATTTACGAAATGATCACCGAGCGCGTCATCACCCTGCTTGAGCAGGGAACGGTCCCGTGGCGCAAGCCCTGGACAGGGGGCAGCAGCAGCGACATGCCCATGAATTTGGTCAGCAAGCGCGAGTACCGGGGCATCAACGTCTTCCTGCTCACCTGCATGGGCTTCAGCAGCCGGTACTGGCTGAGCTTCAAGCAGGCCAAGGAAAAGGGCGGGCACGTGCGCAAGGGCGAGAAGGGGACCCCGGTCATCTTCTGGAAGAGGTATGAAACCGAGGACCGCGTGACTGGGGAAGATATAGTGCTTCCAGTGTTGCGTTACTACACAGTGTTCAACCTGGAGCAGATCGAAGACCTGGACGCGCCGGACGCCCCCGAACCTGTGCACGCCAACTTCGAGCCTATCGCCGAGGCTGAGCGCATTGTGCAGGGCATGCCCAAGCCGCCGCTCATCGTCCACGGGGAGCCGCGTGCCTTCTACCGGCCGGCGGCCGACACCGTAAACCTCCCCAGGCCCGACCTTTTCTTGGTGCCCGAGGAGTACTATTCGACAGCGTTCCATGAGCTGACGCACGCCACGGGTCACGAGAGCCGCCTCAACCGGCGCCCCTCCACCGAGATCAGGCACTTCGGCGACAAGGAGTACAGCCAGGAGGAACTGGTGGCCGAGATGGGCAGCGCCTTTCTCTGTGCCCAGGCCAGGATCGAGCAGGTAACGCTTGAGAATAGCGCGGCCTACATTGCCAACTGGCTCCAGGTCCTCAAGGCCGACGCCAAGATGGTGGTGGTAGCGGCTGCCCAGGCGCAGAGGGCGGCGGACCACATCTTGGGCCGCAAATGGGAGGACTAACGGCACCTCCATGAGGCCCAAAAAGCCCCCTGCCGACATTGGCTGAAATTGGTCGAAAATGTGGGGGATAGTGTGGGGGAACAATGGAAGAGAAAAGGAAAAGCCACTCAGATTGTAGTCTAAGTGGCTGAATTTCCTTGGCGTCCCCAAGGGGATTCGAACCCCTGTCGCCGGCGTGAAAGGCCAGTGTCCTGGTCCACTAGACGATGGGGACGCGCTATGTTCTCTGGCTGGGGGACTAGGATTCGAACCTAGGTTAACGGGGCCAGAACCCGTCGTCCTGCCGCTAGACGATCCCCCAACGTCCGAGTCCTGCAACTTATGTGGAACGGCCTCGCTTGTCAACAAAAAAATGCTATGGGGGATTATTTTTTACCAGGGTGCAGCAGGTGGTCGGCGACAGGCCGCCCCAACCAAGGGCACAACACACGCAAGCCCGCCCCTGGCTGCTCACGGGGGCGGAAACGGGCCACCCACTACAGGCGCAAGCCGCAGGGCCAGCGCCTTGTCTCGCTTCCGGTTGTCGTTTCCGGTTGTCGCTCCCGGTCCGCTGCATCCGTGGCGCCCAGCCTTTGGTTCAGCTGCCAAGCGCCCCGCCTTTTTATCGGTGCCACCTCCATCTTGTGTTCAGTCGCCAAGCGCCCCTCCATGCATCCAGTGGCGAGGCGCGCAGCCTACTTCCCGTACCCCGGGGGTCAGTGCCCCTTGCGCAGCCAGTAGGGGTTGGCCAGGTCCTCGAAGGCCGAGAGGGCCGCGGTGGACCCCTCGCCGATGGCCGTGACGATCTGCTGCACCCCGCCGGTGACGTCGCCCGCGGCGTAGATGCGCGGGATGTTGGTCCGCTGCCCCCGGTCCACTTCGATGTACCCGTCCCGGGTCAGTTTCAGGCCGATCTGGGTGGCCAGTTCGGTGTTGGCGTCCAGCCCCACGGCCACGAACACCCCGTCCACGGCCTCTTCCCGCACGGAGTCGTCCTGGGTGTTGCGCAGCCGCACGCCGGTGACGCGGCTCTCGTCGCCCAGGATTTCTTCCACCACGGTGTTCCAGAGCACGGGGATGCCCGAGCGCTGCACGGCCTCCTGCAGGTGCTGTTCGGCGCGGAAGCTGTCGCGGCGGTGCACGATGCTGATGTCCACGCCCAGGTTTTTCAGGTGCAGGGCATCGGTGAGGGCGGTGTTGCCGCCGCCCGCGATGAAGACCTTGCGCCCCTTGTAGAGGTAGCCGTCGCAGGACGCGCAGTAGTTGACACCGAAGCCGAAATAGCGGTCCTCGCCGGGGGCGCCCAGCTTGCGCCAGGTGGCGCCGGTGCAGAGCAGCAGGGCCCGAGCCACGTAGATGGCGTGGTTGGTGTAGACCTCGATGCTGCGCCCCACCTTGATTTCCCGCACCTCCTCGCCCTCGCGGATGTCGGCGTATTCGCGGGCGTGCTCGCTCATGATGTCCATGAGTTTCTTGCCCGGCACGTTGGCGAAGCCGGGGTAGTTCTCCACCACCGGGGTCAGGGCCACCTGCCCCCCCACGATAGCCTTTTCCAGCACCACGGCGGAGAGCCCGGAGCGCTCGGCGTAGATGGCCGCGGTGAGTCCCGCCGGACCGGCGCCCACGATCACCAGGTCCTTCTCCTCCACGTTGTGCTCGTGCTCGTGGTGATGCTCGTGCTCATGGTCGTGGACGTGCCCCACGTGCTCGGCGCGGGGGTCCTTGTCCTCCAGCAGCTCGTCGGCGGATTTGAGGCTCACCAGCTCGGCCACGAAGCGCTCCTGCGGCTCCAGCCCCAGCAGCACCAGGTGGTCGTTGATCACGGTCTGGGGCACGGAGCCCACGTTGAACTCGATGGCCAGCTCCGGATTCTCGGTGGTCTCCACGCACTCGGCCTTGACCAGCAGCGGCTTTTCCACCGCGGTCCGGAAGGCGTTGACCACCTGCCCCGGACAATAGGGGCAGCCCGGGTTCACGAAGACCCGCACGTGCCGCTCGTCATGCAGTTCGGCCAGCATGGCCTTGGAGAGCTTGGACAAACCGCTGTCGCCGGTGGAGACCAGGATCAGGGCCTCCACGAAGGAGCGCCCCTCCTCCCCCAACGGCGCACCCAGGAAGCGCACGTGGTACTGGTCCGGGTTGAGCAGCAGGACGGGGGAGGTGCTCACGCCGTATTGCTTGGCCGCGTCGCTGTCCAGGTCGTGGAACTGGGCCGTGATCTTGTCCGAGAGCCGGTCCATGTCGCGCACGAACTTGAGCATGTACTCGTTGTAGGCGTCGTTGGTGCCCTTTTCCGTGAAGACCACCAGCTGCACGGGGCGCACCAGATGCTCGAAGACCTTCTGGAGCTGCTTGCGGCCGTCTTCGGGGATGAACCAATCCTGCTCCTCTTTCTTGTCCTTCTTGAACAACGGGCTCATGGGCTACTCCTTACGGTTCGGGGTCGCCGCCCCCAGAAGGGGGGCGCTCCGCAAATGGCACAGGGTCGGGCACGGCAAAGCCGCCGGTCCACGGTGCCTGCAACGTAAGACATTTTCCCGGAATCGCCAAGCGGAAGGCGTGCAACAACAGTCCCTGCGCGCAAGTTGGGCCGCCGTACTTGCGGTCGCCCAGGATGGGATGCCCCCTGGCGGCCAGCTGCACGCGCAGCTGATGCGTGCGGCCGGTCATGAGCCGCAGGTGCAGCAGGCTGTGCCGCGCCCCACACCGGAGCACCCGGGCTTGGGCCAGGGCGGTCTTGCCCTGGTCGGGGGCCTTGGCCACCCGCACCAGCTCCCGCCCCTCCACAGCGACCTTGTCCAGGCTGTCCGCCAGGTGCACCACGCCCTGCCAGGGGCAGGAGCCCGCCACCCAGGCCAGGTACTCCTTGCCCAGTTCACCGGCCTGGATGCACTCCTGCAGACGGCGCAACGCCGTGTAGGAGAGGGCGGCCAGGAGCAGGCCCGAGGTGTCGCGGTCCAGCCTGTGCGCCACTGTGGGGGCGAAAGCCGCGCCGGGAAACATGGTCTGGAGCCGGGCCTGCACGCTGTCGGTGTGGCCGCTGCCCCCGTGGGTGGGCAACCCGGCGGGCTTGGCCAGGGCCAGGACGTCGCCGTCTTGCCAGACGATGCGCAACAGGTGGGCGTGGGCGGGGTCCGGCAGCTGCAGGGGTGGGGGCGCAGCGGCGGTCCGCGTTTCTTCCGGGGAGCACGCATATTCCGGGGGCGCTGTCTCGGAGGAGAGGGCCGTTGTCTCTGGCGCGAGAGCCGCCACGTCCGGCCGGAATCCGGCCTGGGCAAAGGCCTGGGGGGGCAGGCGCACGCACTGCCCGGCCTCGAGGCGCTGAAAGGGCTTGGCGCGGCGGCCGTCCACGCGCACCTGGCCGCTGCGGATCCAGCGCATGAGCAGGCTTTGGGGCAGCTCGCGCCCCAAACGGCGTTGCAGGAACTGCAGGAGCTTCTGCCCCGCTTCCTGGGGGGCGACGCTGACGGGCTGGAGCGGGGGGGAGTGTGCTTCGGGCATGGGGGGATTCTACACAGAGGGCGGCAGGGGTGCCAGGGGGGACAGCGGGAAAGACAGGGCGCGCCGGGGCCAGTCTGCGCCTGTCGGGCAAAGTCTGGTCAACGTCCGGGCAACGTCCGAGCAAAGTCCCCCTTGACGCGGCCCCTTGTCATGCGCAATTACCCAGGACACACCGAAGAAAGGAGTTTTTGCCATGACCCAGGCATCATTCAAGGAAGCCCTCGCCGACGTGGCCGAGATCATGCAGTTCGAGAACTGGCTGCGTTTTTATTTTCTGCAACAGGAAGACGAGACGTTGTACGTGCGCATTCCCGAGCCGGCCATGCAGCATTTCCAGGAGAAGTATCCGAACCTGGCGCCCCTGGCCGAGTCCCTGAACAACGAAAGCATCACCTACGAGAAGTCCGTGGGCACGGTCTGCCAATACGTTGTGAGTCGGCTGGACGGTTCCAAATACCGCGCCGGGCTGGTAAGCGCCGTGCTGGACAGCCCCGAATTCCAGGACGAGATGTACCTCTTCCAGGTCTGGTGTCAGACCCACGAGACCCAGCTGGAGCAGGCGCCCATGGAGTTCGCCACCTGGCAGAAGCTCTACGGCGACTGGAAGCAGACCGAGGCTGTCCAGAAGCTGGCCAGCCAGGAGCGTGGCGACCGGCAGCGCACCGCCAGCTGCTCCACCAAGACAGTGCAGTAGCGCCATGGAAGCCAAGACCGTCAGCGCGAGCCGTCTGGCCCTGACCCAACTCATGCTGCCCCAGGACACCAACCCCGCCGGACACATCCACGGCGGTGTGATCCTGCACTACATCGACACCGCGGGGGGCATCGTGGCCATGCGTCACTGCCAGGGCAACGCCGTCACCGCGGCCATCGACCGGGTGGATCTGCTCAAGCCGGTCTACGTGGGCGAGCTGGTGCACTTCAAGGCCAGCCTCAACTGGGTGGGCCGAACGTCCATGGAAGTGGGGGTCTGCGTGGAGGGGGAGAACGTCTTCACGGGCGAGCTGCGCCACACGGCCTCGGCCTATCTGACTTACGTGGCCCTGGATCGGGAGGGGCGTCCCACCCCGGTCCCGCCCCTCTTGTTGGAAACGGACGAAGACCGCCGCCGCAACGCCGAGGCCGCCATGCGCCAGGAGCTCTGGAAACGGCAGAAGCAGAGCATGCTGCAGAACCGCACCTGAGGACGGGTGCGGATTTCGTTTCAGAAATCAGCCGAGAGTGAGGCCCGCAAGGGTTCTCCCTCTCGGCTTTTTCCGCGTTGCGCGAGGTCGGCCACCGAAGGGGCGGGTCATTCCTGTGCCGATTTCCTGCGCTTCCTGGGGGAGTAGCCCTCCAGGCGCTGGAGGATGAAGGTCTCGGGGTCGGCGTCGGCCAGATTTTTCAAGGGCGCTTCGGCCCGGGCCATGGCCGGGTGCCCACCGCCGGACCCCACCCCGGCAAAGACCTCCTGGGCCAGGTGCCCCACGTTGGCCAGCCCCCGGGCGGAACCGTCCCCGCGCAGGATCAGGACCAGGTTCTCCTGGAAGGTCCCGGCCACCCCCACCCAGGTGAGTTCGTGCACGCGCATGAAGAAGTCGGCCAGCACCACCAGGATATCCGGGTTTTCCACCACCCCCAGATAGATGTAGAACCCGTTGCGCACGAAGCGGACGTTCTGGAAGGCTTTGGTGAAGTAGCCCAGCCACTCCAGCCGGTATTCGCTGCGCACGATGGTGCGCAGCAGGGCTTTGTTGGCGAACTGGCTCAGGTAGCGGAAGGCGCGGATGTCCACGTCGCAGAACTCGCGCTCGAAGCTCTGGGTGTCGGACTTGATGCCGTAGAGCAGGGCCGTAGCCAGCAGTTTTCCGGGGCGGATCTGCAGATTGTAGAGATACTCCACGAGCAGGGTGCTGTTGGAGCCGTATTCCGTGCGGATGTCCTTGAAATGCGCCTGCACGGGATGGGTCTTGCTGGGGGGGTGGTGGTCCATGACCACGGAGAAAGTGTGCCCGGCAAAGCAGGGGTGGTGGTGCGGCTGGGAATCCACCAGGGCGAAGCGGTCGTACTGCGCGGCCACGTTGGGCGTGTACTTCACGGTGGGGATGCGCAGATAGTGGATCATGGCCAGGTTGTCCGGCCGGCGGACTTCATTGACGTGGGCGATACCCACATCGGAGACCTTGCGGCTCAAAATCCGCTTCAGGGCCAGGGCCGAGGCCAGGGCGTCGGGATCGGCGTTGATCAGGATCAGCCAGCGCTCGTCCCGGAACAGCAACTCGGTGAGCTGGGTCAGCTGGGAGCCGAGTTTGCGGAAATAGGCCACGGGTCACCTCCCTTGAGATAGAGGGGCAGGCCGGCCAGCACGAGGCAGACCGTGTCGCAGGTCAGGGCCAGGGCCTGGTGCAGGGCACCCAGGCGGCGGACGAAACGGCGGGTCAGGGCGTCGGCGGCAATGGGCCCCAGGCTCACCTCGCAGGAAACCACGGCCAGGCGGGCCTGGTGCGCGCCCAGCAGCTCGGCCAGGGCCGGGAGTTGTGCTTCGAGGGTGTCGAGCAGGTCGGGGCGTCCGGCATGCAGGCAGGCGAAGAGCCAGAAATCCAGACTGTCCAGCAGCAGGCTGTCGTGCCCCTCCGCCAGGGCCTGGCGCACGCTCTCCATGAGCGCCAGGCCGGTTTCGCGTACCGGCAACTCTGGGGGGCGGGTGCGGCGGTGCTCCCGCACCTGACGGTTCAGGGCGGCATCCAGGGGGCGCCCCGTGACCAGCAGCAGGGGGCGGGCGCCATGGGCCAGCACCTGCCGCAGGGCCAGGTCCGACTTGCCGGATTTTTCCCCCCCCAGAAAGAGCTGCATCATGCCCAGAGATCTCCGTGGCCGCGCTCCTGAAGCCAGGTGGCGGAATCCTCCCAGGCGGTCCACTGGAAGAGTTCCGGCAGCAGACAGCGCCCCCGCCCGGGTCCCAGTCCGGTGAGGAGCGCATCCAGCATTGCGGCCTGCTGCGCGGTGAGGCGGCGCAGGCTGTGGTGGCCGTGCCCCGGTTTGGCGGCGGCGTCGCCCCACGGTGCGGACAGATGCACCAATCGCACCCGCTCCAGGACCCGCTGGTCCGTGAGCAGCCACTCCTGCCCGTAGGCCAGGGCATGCCCGAAGTCGAGACAGAGCCCGTATCCGCCTGCATACGTCAGGGGCAGGCAGAGGGCAAGATCGTTACCGTGAATATTCTCCAGGAGCAGCTCCGCGTCGGGCGGGGCCTCTGCCCGCCAGGCGCTCAGGAACTCCTCCAGGAGCGACGGACAGCAGGCCCCCAACGGGGGATGCAGCACGAAACTGCGGGGGCGACACAAGGCGATCTTGGCCGCCAGGGCCAGGCAGAGTTCGGCCACGGTGGTGGCGCCCCTGTGCCAAGGCAGGTCCAGGGGCAGATGCGCGTGGTAGTGCAGCGGTCCCGAACGGCCGGGCAGCTCGGCCAGCCAAGGGGGCAGGTCCGCCTCGCCGTAGGCCAGACAGGCCGCGCTCTCGAGCAGGAGCAGGGAGACCTCGTCCACCCGTCCGGCCAGGAAACGGCAGTTCTCGGCCACGCTGCCGGGCAATACAAAAGACGGGGCACCCAGACGCCAAGATGCAGTGGGGGGGCAAGGCTCTGCAAGACTGTTCGGGGGGAAACCTTTCTGGAGAAAGGTTCTCCCCCCGACCCCCCCTTCCAAAGACTTGTGGTTTGGAGCCTGGGCAGAGGAGGGGAGCTGTTCGTCATGCTCCGATCCGGGGGCGTCGTGGCGTTTGGGAGACATGCTCACTGCGCGCGCTACCCCCCGCAAGGGGCGGTGTCGCCCTGCAGTTTCTCCAGGGTATGGCGCAGGGCCGGGAGCACGGCCTGCAGGTTCTCGCTCACGGCCTTGAGGGAGCCGGGCAGGGTCAGGAGCAGGCTGGTGCCCACGGCCCCGGCCACGGCCCGGCTGATCACGGCGTGGGGCGTTTTCTGCAGGCTGGCCAGGAGCATGGCCTGCTCGAAGCCGGGCAGGCGCTTGTCCAGCAGGGGCAGCACGGCCTCGGGGGTGGTGTCCCGGGGGCCGACGCCGGTGCCGCCGCTGCTCAGGATCAGGTCGAAGCGCTGGTGCAGGGCCAGGTCCGCCACCAGGGCGCGCAGCCGGGCAGGGTCGTCGGGCAGCACGAAGCCCTGGGCATGGCACAGGGGCAGGGTGCCCCCTACAAGTTCGGCCAGGCGCGGACCGGAGAGGTCTTCGCGCCCCCAGGCGGCGCAGGTGTCGGATAGGGTGATCCAGGCCAGGGAAAAGCCTTCCTTGCGCGGGGTCAGGTCGAGCTCCAGCCCGGCGGGCAGAGTGTTCAGGACCTCCACCACCAGCCCACGCGCGGCATGGGGGCCGCCCAGGGGCCAGGGGTTCCACTGGTTGGCCAGGACCCGCAGCCTTGCGCCGTCGCCCTGGAGCAGGGTGCCCACCGGGAGCACCGGCGGCGCGCCCGCGCAGCGCAGCAGGACGTCGTCCTGGTTGGCGGGGGCTTGCGGGCCCACGAAGCCCAGAAACAGCTCCACATCCTGTTCGAGTTCGAAATCGCCGGTACAGAGGGTCAACCTTGGACAGTGGGGCAGCATCTGCGTATCCTCGCGCAACAGGGTCATCGGGGGAGGCGGCCTTTCCATTTGCCTGGAAACAGCGTAACAGGCCGGCGGCAAAAGGCAACACCCGAACACATCATAACCTAGCGAGGACAGACCATGAAAGGCATCATCCTGGCCGGCGGATCGGGGACCCGGCTGTACCCCATCACGCGCGGGGTCTGCAAGCAGCTCTTGCCCATCTACGACAAGCCCATGATCTACTATCCCCTGTCCGTGCTCATGCTGGCGGAAATCCGGGAGATCTGCATCATCTCCACCCCGGAGGATCTGCCGCGCTTCGCGGGCATGCTGGGCGACGGTTCGCGTCTGGGCCTCAAGTTCACCTACATCGAGCAGCCCCGCCCCGAAGGCATCGCCCAGGCTTTCATCCTGGCCAGGGATTTCATCGGCAGCGACTGCGTGAGCCTGGTCCTCGGCGACAACGTGTTCTACGGCCACGGCCTCTCGGCCATGCTGCGGGGGTGCATCGAACTGGACAAGGGCGGCATCGTGTTCGGCTACAAGGTCAGTGACCCCGAACGCTACGGCGTGGTGGAATTCGACGAGATCCAGAACGTGCTGTCCATCGAGGAAAAGCCCAAGCGCCCCAAGTCGCGTTACGCCGTCACGGGCCTTTATTTCTACGACAACGAGGTGGTGGACATCGCCTCCAGCCTTCAGCCCTCGGACAGGGGCGAGCTGGAAATCACGGACGTGAACAACATCTACCTCAAGAAGGGGCGCCTCAAGGTGGAGATCATGGGCCGGGGCTTCGCCTGGCTGGATACCGGGACGCACGAATCCCTGCACCAGGCAGCCAGCTTCGTCCAGGCCGTGCAGGCCCGCCAGGGCACCAAGATTTCAAGCGTGGAGGAAATCGCCTTCCGCAAGGGCTACATCAACCGGGCGCAGCTGGAAGCCCTGGGCCAGGAAATGAGCAAGAACGACTACGGACAGTACCTGTTGGACCTGGCGCGCAGCAAGGACCGCTGGGATTGGTGAGCATGAGGCCCCCAGAAGGAAAGCGGGGGCAAAAGGACACCGGCACACGCGGTCGTGCGGGGCTGCCCTGTGGTGCCCCTGGACCGTGCGTGCCGGCGGTGCATGATTGGGCGCTGAGCCCGAGAACAACGTACGGCCTAGTGATGCATGTGGTCGCCTTTCTTGATGCGGTACATGGCGACACCGACGATCACGGCCATATAGCCGAAAATACCGATAACCCCCACGAAACCTTGGGGGGTGGAGTGCATCATGTTGGAAACGAGTTCTGCGATCATGCTGGAGGCCTCCTTGAGCGGTGTCGTGCGACGGGGATCTTGTGGGGGGTACCATGACTGCTGAAGCGCCTCTTGTCAAGTCCCTTGAAACACAGGCACCTGGCCCCCTGGTTGGGGGCGAGGCCGAGCTGGAAATCGAGGCTCTGGCCCTCGGGGGCAAGGGCCTGGGTCGGCTCTCCGGCCTGGTGGTCTTCGTGGAGCGGGCCCTGCCCGGGCAACGGGTCCGGGTGCGCATCGAGCGGCGCAAGAAACGCCACTCCGAGGCCCGGCTCTTGGAGGTGCTGCGTCCGGCGCCCGAGCAGGTGGAGCCCCCTTGCCCCCATTTTGGGGAGTGCGGAGGCTGCTCCTGGCAGCATCTGGACTATGCCGCCCAGCTGACCTGGAAGCGCCGCTTCGTCACGGACGCGCTGCAGCGGCTGGCCGGGGCGCGGGAGCTGCCCGTGGAGCCCACCCTGCCGTCCCCCTTCTGTTTCGGGCATCGCAACAAGCTCGACTTCGCCTTTGCCGGAGCCGGGGCGCAGCTGGCCCTGGGGCTCCGCAAGAGCGCTTCCCACGCGGTGCTGAACCTGGAGACCTGTCTGCTGCCCCCGCCGGGAGTCCTGGAGGTCCTGCGCGCGGCGCGGGAGTTCTGCCGGGAAAGCGGCGTGGCCTCCTACGAACCCCTCACGGGCAAGGGTTTCTGGCGTTTCCTGTCCGTGCGGGCCCTGCCCGCCGAGTCTGGGCGTATGGTACTGCAGGCCCAGTGCATCACCACCCCCACCCCGGCCCGGGCGCCCCTGGTGCGCGAGCTGGGGGCCAGCCTGCTGGAGCGGGTGCCGGACCTCTGTGGCGTGGTGCACGGCGTGCGCCGCAATCCCGAGCAGGTAGCCCTGGCCGAGGATACCGTCCAGGTCCTGGGCGAGGAGGCCATGCAGGTGCTGCTGGCGGGACTGCGCTACCGGGTTACGGCCGGAGCCTTCTTCCAGACCAATACCGCGGCCGCGGAGCGGTTGTTCCTGCTGGTGCGGGAGCTGGCGGCGGTGCAGCCCGGGGAGACGGTCTGGGACCTCTACTGCGGTGGGGGCGGGGCTGGCCTGCTCCTGGCCCGGGAAGCGGGCTTGGTGGTGGGCTTCGACAGCAGCCGCGAGGCCGTGGCCGATGCCGTGGCCAACGCCGCGGCCAACGAGCTGGGCAACTGCGTGTTCCGCAGCGGTGACGTGGCCCGGCTCCTGCCCAGGGAGCGCAGCAAGCCGGATCTGGTGTTGCTGGACCCGCCCCGTGGGGGGCTGGACGGGCAGGTCCTGGGGCAACTTCTGGCCCTGGCGCCGCAGCGGCTGGTTTACGTGTCCTGCAACCCGGCCACCCTGGCCCGGGATTTGGGGCAGTTGCTGGAGAGCTACGAACTGCTTACGGTGCGCCCCTTGGATTTGTTCCCCCAGAGCCACCACGTGGAGTGCGTGGTTCTGCTCACGCGGCGCTGAGGGTGGGGGAGTGGACTGTCGCCCCTGGTCGGGGTATTGTCGGAGGCCAGCGGAGTAGCCCTTGGCGAGGCGGATGCCGCTGCAACACCATGCGAGGAGGTGGCCATGGCCATTCAATACGTGCATGATCAGGATGGGAAGCGGACCGCGGTCATCGTGCCCATCGAGGAGTGGGAGGCCCTGCAGGAGGATGTTGAAACCAGCGAACATCTGAGTGACGTCGACCGCCGAGACCGCGACGAAGCCTACGCGGAGTTGGACAGGGGCGAGTCGTTGGATCTGCAGGACGCCATGCGGCAATGGTGATCACGTGGCTCGGCAACTGAAGATCAGTGCTCGCGCCCAGAAGGCGATATTGGCCATGCCTCCCGAACTCCGGGGCAGGATCAAGAATGCGGTGCAGTGTCTGATTGCCGGGGATACCCTTGGGTTGGACATCAAACCCTTGGCACCTCATCCCAACGAATACCGCCTCCGTGTAGGCCGCGTGCGCATTCTCTTCCGAATGGATCGGGAGCTGCTTTTTGTTTTCAAGGCGGGGTATCGGGGCGACGTCTACAAGTAGCGGACGTCCCGGCAGCGCCCCTTTGCGGGCCAGTGCCGGAGGGGCGGGTTCACTTGCCGCAGAAGCCGATGAGTTCCTGGAACGCCCGGCTCACGCGCTGCACCGTGTCGTCGTCGGTGCTGAGCAGGCGCAGGCTCAGGGACGGCGTCTTGCGGCTGTGCACCGCCTTGCCGTCCCGCAATTGCTCGATGGTCACCTTGGCCAGGTCGTTGCGGGCTTCCACCACGAGATAGAGATTCTCGCCGTGTTTTTCCCGGGTCTGCAGGGAATGGGGGTCCAACTCCGCCAGGGGCACGCTGCTGCGAAAAGGGATCTCCGCCAGTTTCTCCTCGGCCACCAGGGTGCAGCCCTCGATGCGGACGTTGCGCAGCCCTTCTTCCAGGATTCGGCGCAGCCCCGTGGCTTGGTCCTTGTCCACGCTGCGGATCTGCTGTGTTTCCATGGCCTTTTGCCGGGCCACCCGCTTGTGCTCCTTGTCCATGATCAGGTCCAGCAGCTCGTTTTCGGTGATGGGCTCGCCGTCCCTGAACGCGGCGTGGATGGTGTCCAGGGTGTAGCTGACCACCATGCCGTTGTAGTGCTTGCGGATTTCCACGAGCCGGGCCGCGGCCTGCTCCTGGCTCTGGTAGTAGCCCGTGAGCACCGCGTAGAACTCCCCGCGCTGCAGCACGTAGGTGCTCTCGCCCAGCACCTGGGAGGCCTTGGCCGCGAACCACTTGGTGCCCTTGATGTCCCGGGAGGAACCGATCTGCACCTGGAAGCGCGATTCCTGCGTTTGCTGCGCTTCCTGTGCCTGGAGCGGCGTCACGGTCAAGAAGGCGGCCGCCAACAGGAGCAGGGCGAGGCCCAGGGAGCGATATGGCCGGGCAGGGTGAATCGAGCGCTGCAGCATGAGATACCCGCGGGAAAAGGTGACGATACATTTCCTCTTAACTTGCGGGGGCGCTGCTTGGCAAGCCAGCCCGGGCTGGTGTAGAATGCTTTTCCCCACCGCTGTTGTGGGATTGACCCCGCCAAAGGAGGTAGCGTGTCGCGGATCGTGTTTACTCTCGCCTGGCTGTTGGGGGCTCTGCTCTGGGCGGTGACGGCCGTTGCCGCGCCCGTGTCCGAGCCCCAGGCAGGGGGCGCGCCCCCGGAGCAGGAACTCGCCGCAGCGGTGCTGCTGGACCTGGGGACCCGGTCCGAGCTCTACGCCCTGGCGCCGGACGCCCCGGTGGTCCCGGCCTCCCTGACCAAGATCATGAGCCTCTACGTCCTGTTGGACGCCGTGGCACGGGGCGAGTTCAGCCTGCTGGACCAGGTCAGGGTCAGCGCCAAGGCCGACCGCATGCCCGGCTCCAGCATGGGCGCCTTGACCAACCGCGCCTACCCCTTGTGGGAGGTGCTCAAGGGCATGGCCGTGGGTTCGGGCAACGACGCGGCCCAGGCCGCTGCCGAGCATTTCCCTGGCGGAATCGAGGCCTTTGTGGCGCGCATGAACGAAACGGCCCGGGCCCTGGGCATGACGCACTCCCATTTCGAGAACCCCCACGGTCTGCACGCAGAGGGGCAGGAGACCACGGCCCGGGACCTGGCCCTGCTGGCCGCGGCCTATTTGGAGCGCTTTCCCCAGGCCCTGGCCCTGCACACCATGCCCTTTGCCTGGCACGGCGAGACCAGAACCCGCAACCGCAACTCCCTGTTGGAGCGGGTGCCCGGGGTGGATGGGCTCAAGACCGGCTTTGTCCAGGCCTCGGGCTACAACATCGTGGTCACGGCCGAGCGTGACGGCATTCGGCTGGTGGGCGTGGTGCTGGGCGCGCCCACGGCGAAAAAGCGGGACAAGCAGGCCGAGCGGCTGCTGGAGTGGGGTTTTTCGGGCGGCGCGGGACGGGAACCATAGCACAATCCGAGGAGAAGCGTATGGGCATCGTGAAGTGGGACGGATCGCTGGTCATGGGCATCGAGACCGTGGACGTGCAACACGAGGAGTTGTTTCGCGTCATCAACAGCATGTTCGATAAGATGGTCAAGGGGCGGGACAAGCACGCCCTGGTGGAAGGTCTGGACAGCCTCCGCAGCTACGTGAAGTACCACTTCCGCACCGAGGAGGCGCTCATGGACAAGTACGACTACCCAGGGCTGGACGATCACCGTCGGGAGCACGAGATATTTGCCGAGCGCATGGAACTCTATGCCGAACGCCCCCTGGAGCAGAGCATCCAGACCCTGGAAGAGATGCAGACCTTCCTGCTCAACTGGCTGGTCAAGCACATCCAGCGCGCGGATCGCAAATATGCGGACTATTTCAGGGAGCAGGGTGTGATCCTGCCGCGTCCGGACCAAGCGGGCCGCTGAGCCCCACCGGCGAAGCAGAGGGGAGCGACTCCCGGCGAGGTGGCGCAAGACACCCCTGGAGGCCGTGGGCTGGGCTCAATGCTTGAGTCGCGGTCCGTAGATGGTGTAGGCGGCGGTGATGCCGATGGCCAGCAGCATGGCCGTGAGGGCAATGGCCACGTCATAGTAGCGCGGCGCGGCCAGGGCCAGCCGGATGAGCAGGGTGGACAGGGCATAGCCGGAGTTGCGGAAGATGGCCCGGAAGTGGGGCTGGTGCCGCTGGGCGATGAGCACCAGCAGGATGTCCGTGAAGATGAGCACGGTGTAGACCACCTCGAAGTACTCCACGAAGTGCCCCTGAAAGATGAAGGAGTAGAGCACCCAGAGCCCGGTGACCAGGAACACGGCCAGCAGCATGAGGGCCACGCCCTTCTTGGCCGCCACGAAATGGTAGAGTTCCTTCTTGTCCTTTTCCGGCCCCTGCTGGCGGTGCAGACCGTGGTAGATTCCCAACCCCACGAAGAGCAGAACGGCGCCCAGGCCGTCCGACACGATGGGCAGCACCTGGGTCAGGGGGTCGCTGATGTGGATGGGCTCGGCGAAATGGGTGAGTTCCTTGAAGGCGTTGCGCAGCAAGATCAGGGCCAGGATCTCGAATTGCTTGCCCACGGACTTGGACACGGAGCAGGGCAACACGAAGGCCAGGTCGATGAGCTCCATGAGCAGCACCAACGTGAAGGCCAGCTTGATGGCGTAGTAGTGCTTGGTGGGCGTGATCTGGGCCAACCACGGCGGCAGCAGGCCCAGGCGGTTGAGTTCGATGGTGGCCAGCCCCAGCAGAAAGGCCAGCACCAGCCCCCCGGCCAGGGTGCGTTTGGTGCCGGGGCGTTCCCAGAACTGATGCAGGGGGTCGAAGCCCCAGGTGGCCAATTCGTAGAAGCGGTTCATGCGCGTTTGTAGCGCATTGCCATGTTTGGGCGCAACAGGGAACTGCTCAGCGGTCCTTGCCGCAAGCGTCCAACACCACCGGGCACTTGTCGCAAATGGTTTCCGGCAGGCCCGAGGCGCCGGGGCTCTTGCCCGCCAGCGCCAGCCGCGCCGAGCGGAAGCTGGGGTTGTTCCACACCGCCCCCAGCCCTGCATCCAGCACGTTCCCGAAGTCCAGGGCCTTGTCCCGGGAGTCCTTGCAGCAGGGCAGGATGCCCCCGTCCCAGTTGATGTAGGCCGCGCGGTAGAGCCAGGCGCAGCCCTGACGCTCCTTGTGCGCATCGCCGCGTGGGAACTTTTCCCAGTCCCATTCCGGTCCGGCCCCTGGCGGCAGCAAGGGGCGGATGAAGCGGATGCGGTCCACGCCCAGTTCCACGGCCAAAGCCCTGGCCTGGTCCATTTCCGCCGCGTTGAAGCCGGTGACGCAGTATTGCCAGTGCACTTGCGGCAGGCGGCTGCCGGCCTTGCACCGGGCTGCCAGCACGGCCCGGATGTTGTCCAGGGCCAGGTCCATGTTCCCGCCCCCCATGAAGGTGGCGCAGGTCTCCTTGGTGGCGCCGTGGATGGAGACGATGAGGGTTTCCAACCCGGAGGCGACGATCTCCTCGGCCAGGCCCGGCTTGTCCAGCTGCAAATTGGAGGAGACCGCCACGCCGATGTTGTGCCGGTGGGCGGAGCGGATCATCCCCATGGTTTCCGGGAACAGGAAGGGTTCGCCGAACCCGTAGAGATTGATCCTGAAGAGGTAGGGCCCCACCTCGTCCAGCAGGGTGTCGAACTGGTCCAGGCTCATGCGGCCGTAGCCTCGCTCTCCCGGCTGGGGGGCGGGGCGGCCGTCATAACAATAGGGGCAGCGCATGTTGCAGATGTTGGACGGCTCGATCTTGAGCAGATAGGGGCGGGAGCGGACCCGCTCCCGCTTGAGCAGACGCTCGGTTTCTGCCAAGGCGAAATTGGCCAGCTTGCGGGGCGTTGCCCGGCGCAAGAACGTCTGCAGGTGGTTGAGCAGGATCCCGGCCCGGGTGGACCGGTCGCCTCCCTTGGTCGCGGTGCTGAATCCGAACAGGCCCATGACGCCCCCTTTGTCATTGACTGTTGACCGGGCCAAGCCCAGAAACCCGATCATATACGCAGCTGAACGCCCCTGCAACAATGAATGGAGCAAGCATGGAGAGCTCATCATTGCCAGGCCTCGTCCACGCTGAGCGTGTCCTGGTGGATGTGCCAGCGCACCCGGCACAGGCCGTGCAGGAAGTGGAGATCGTGGCTGACCAGCAGCAGGCCACAGGGGCATTGGGACAACGCGGCCTCGAGGCACGCGGTGGCGGGCAGGTCCAGATGATTGGTGGGTTCGTCCAGGACCACGAGGTGGGGGTTACCCATGATGCCCATAGCCAGCCAGAGCTTGCGCAACTCCCCGGGGCTCGGGTCCATGGTGTCCAGAAGGCGTTCGGGGCGCGAACCCAGACGGCTGACAAGGGTCATGACCCTGCCCAGGGTTGCGCTGTCCAGGCTGCGCAGGGTTGTCAATATCCTGTGGCTGTGTCCGGCATCGAGCTCCTGGGGCAGGAAGAGCACGGTGGCCGGGTCGAGGTCCGTTTCCGCCAGCAGCCGCAGCAGCAGGGTGCTCTTGCCCGCCCCGTTGGGGCCGGTGATGCCGACCCGGTCGGCCGGGCCCAGATGCAGGGGCGGGTGACGCAGCCAACGCCCCTCGCCCAGTGGCAGTGCCCCGGCGGGCAGGGACACGAGCCTGTCGCGCCTGGAGCGGGCGCCGGGCAACCAGATGCCGGTGTCGTGCCTTCTGCTCACCGTGCAGCGGCCCAGCTCCTCTTGCAGGCGTCTGGCGCGCCCGGCCAACTGTGCCTTCAGCCGTCCGGCCTGGCCGTCCTTGCCCGAGACCCGGGCCCTGTTCACACGCTCCCTGGCATCGTGGTCCTGGCGAGCCAGGCCGCGCTTGGAGCGCTTGCGGTCCGCCTGGCTCGCTGCCTGGGCCCGACTGTGCCGCTCCCTTTCGATTCTGCCCAACTCCTGCTCCATGCGCTGACGCTGCCGCGCGGCGGCGGAGCGCTCCTGCTCAGCCTGCCGGACCCCTTGCGAATAACCGCCGGGTCTCAGGACGGCCCCGGGTGGTTCGAGGAACACGCACTGGCCGCAGAGGGAGTCCAGCAAGGCGCGGTCGTGACTGACCAGCAAGCCCACGCCGTCGAAGCGTTGCAAAGCCTGTTGGAGAAAGTCCCTGGTCTCGGCGTCAATATGGTTGGTGGGCTCGTCCAGGGCCAAGGCCCAGGGCTGTTGCCACAGCGCCACCGCGATCTGGATGCGTTTGCGCTCGCCGTGGCTCAGGTCGGCCCAGCGCTCCTCGGCGTGGTCCGCCACCCGCAGCAGCGTGCGCAGCCTTCCACTGGTCTTGTCCTCGGCCCGCAGAAAGGCGTTCAGGCGTTGCGGCGGGGTGTCGGTGCGCTGCGCGCAATACACGACCCTGCCGGAGGCCTGGACGGAGCCCCGGTCCGGGCGCAAATCGCCCCCTGCCAGCCGGAGCAGGGTGGTCTTGCCCGTTCCGTTTGCGCCCACAATGCCGGTCCAGCCTTGGGGGAAGTGGAGGGTGAGTTCCGAGAAGAGGGGGGCCTGGGCTGCGGCGTGGCGGAAGGAAACGTGATGAAGGATGAGCGGCATGGGGGCTGCCTCCTGCTTTCCTGGGTGGAAAAGCGCGGGGCGGCCGGAAACGCGGATGCGCTGCGCAAGACAAGCTTCTGAGCCACGGCGGGGCAGGCATGCGGAAAACGGCGCGCCACGCGGTACCGCCCCTGTGTCGCCACAAGGGGGTACTCTCCTGAGACGGACGCGATGCGTTTCCCTAGGCCTTCAATGCTCCCACTCCTGTCACGGTTACCTGATTCCCTCAGCCTTCTGGATAGGGCATAATATCGGAGAAAAGACTT
>CAZNSV010000012.1:0-19084 GCA_964575775.1 uncultured Desulfovibrionaceae bacterium | reverse complement strand
CCCGCCGCGACCTGGAAGTGCTCGAAGGGCTGCAGGGGCTGGAGATCACGGAACAGCCCCCGGGATTGGTGGCCGAGTTGGAGTCCCAGCAGGTGGGGGTGACGGAGGTGCTGCTCTCCCCCCGCACCACCTTGTCCGGCCGGAGTCTGGCCGACCTGCACTTCCGGGAGCGCTACGGCCTCAACGTGCTGGCGGTCTGGCGCAAGGGGCAGGCCCAGCGCGTGGGCCTGCAGGACCTGTCCCTGCAGTTCGGGGACGCCCTGCTGGTCTATGGGCAACGCCGCAGCCTGGAGGTCCTGGCCCGGGATCCGGACTTCCTGGTCCTGGACGAGAGCGCGGCCCAGGCGCCGCGTCTGGAAAAGGCCCGCAGCGCGGTGGTCATCATGGTTGCGGTGATTCTCAGCGCCATCCTCGGGCTGGTGCCCATCGCCATTGCGGCCCTGGTGGGCGCCACCGTCATGGTGCTGGTGGGTTGCCTGAACATGGAGGAGGCCTACCGGGCCATCGAGTGGAAGGTGATCTTCCTCATCGCGGCCATGCTGCCCCTGGGCGCGGCCATCCAGAACACCGGCGCGGCAGAGCTGGGGGCCGCGGCCCTCATCGCGGCCGTGGGCGACCTGGGGCCGCACTGGGTGGTGGGCGCGCTGTTCACGGTGACGGTGCTGGGCACCCAGATCATCCCCACGGCGGCCCTGGTGGTGCTCATGGCGCCGGTGGCGCTCAGCGCCGCCGCCACCCTGGGCATTTCGCCGCACCTCTTGATGATGACCGTGGCCATGTCCGCCTCGGCCAGCTTCGCCAGCCCCCTGTCGCATCCGGCGCACCTGCTGGTCATGGGACCCGGGGGCTACCGCTTCATGGACTACGTCAAGGTGGGCGTGCCCATCACCATCCTGGCCTTCCTGGTCTCGGTGCTGCTGCTGCCCATGATCTGGCCGCCCTACGGCTAGTGCGTTGTCGCCTTGAAACAAGGCTGGCTCGTGAATCAATTGCCAATTGTTTCAGGAAAACGCATAAGAGCAACCAGCCATTATCAATGGCAAAATGCTCCTGGTTGCTGCCTCCGGGCAAGGCTGTGCCCCGAAAAATCGCGCGGGCGGAGCCGACCTCCCCAAATAATTCTTGCGCAAAGCCGCCAAGGCTCGTAAGAATCCCGGCTAAGTGTGCAAAAGGCGAGGGGATTTCCCCCTGCCGTGCACGGGACTGAGGCCGGGTTTGGACGGTATTGTTGGAACACAGCCGAGCGGACCGTGGAGACGCGGTCCGGCCACAGCCAAGGGGGTTTAGCAATGGATGTCGTGCTCCTGTCGCGACTGCAATTCGCAGCTGCCACCATGTTTCACTTCATTTTCGTGCCCCTGACCCTGGGGCTGGCCCTGATCGTGGCCGTCATGGAAACGAGGTACGTCAAGAGCGGTAACGAAATCTACAAATCCATGGCCCGGTTCTGGGGCAAGCTCTTCATCATCAACTTCGCCCTGGGCGTGGTCACGGGCATCACCCTGGAGTTCCAGTTCGGCACCAACTGGTCGCGCTACTCCGAGTACGTGGGTGACATCTTCGGCTCCCTCTTGGCCATCGAAGCCACCATGTTCTTCTTCCTGGAGTCCACCTTCCTGGCGGTCTGGATCTTCGGCTGGGATCGCGTGTCCAAGGGCATGCACCTGGCCAGCATCTGGATCGTGGCCATCGCCTCCCTGGGCTCGGCCCTGGTGATCCTGCTGGCCAACGGCTGGATGCAGAACCCCGTGGGCTACGTGCTGCGCAACGACCGCGCCGAACTCCACGATTTCTGGGCCGTGGTCACCAACCCCTTCGGCTGGCACCAGTTCATCCACACCGTGTCCGGCGCCCTGCTCCTGGCGGGCTTCTTCGTCATGGGCATCTCGGCCTACCACCTGCTGCGCCGCCAGAACGAGGAATTCTTCAACAAGTCCTTCCGCATGGGCGCCATTTTCGCCCTGATCTTCTCCCTGGTGGTGGCCAACCAGGGGCACCTGCACGGCAACCAGGTGGCGGCCCTGCAGCCGGCCAAGCTGGCGGCCATGGAGTCCCACTGGGAGACCCAGACCATGGCCCCCATGTATCTGCTGCAGGTGCCCAGGCTCTCGGGCGAGGGCAACCTGATCCAGGCCCTGCCCGTGCCCGGCCTGCTCTCCATCCTGGCCTACAACAACCCCAACGCCGAGGTGCGCGGCCTCAAGGAATGGCCCGCCGAGGACCGTCCCCCGGTGTTTCTGACCTTCACCGCCTTCCGCCTCATGGTGGGGCTGGGCACCCTGTTCCCCATCCTGGCCTTCCTGGCCTGGATCTGGCGGGGAAAGCTGCAGGAGCGGCGCTGGTTCCTCAAGACCCTGGTCTGGGTCATCCCCCTGCCCTACATCGCCCTGCAGGCGGGCTGGATCGTGGCCGAGGTGGGGCGCCAGCCCTGGATCGTCTACGGGCTCATGCGCACCTCGGACGCCGCGTCCCCGGTGGCCGTGAGCCAGGTGGCCACGTCCCTCACGGCCTTCGTGGTCTTCTACACCCTGCTGGGCATCGCCGGAATCTACCTCCTGCGCAAATACGCCATCAAAGGCCCGATCCATTGACCATGAGGCAGCCGGTCGCCATACCGACATCTCAGCCAATCGAGGAGAAGCACCATGCTTGAGACTACCTGGTTCGTCCTCTGGGGCCTGCTCTGGGCCGTGTATTTCATCCTGGACGGCTTCGATCTGGGCCTGGGCACCCTCATGCCCTTCCTGTCCAAAACCGACACCGAGCGCCGCATCTTCTACAACGCCGCCGGCCCCTTCTGGGACGGCAACGAGGTCTGGCTGATCACCGCCGGGGGCGTGACCTTCGCGGCCTTTCCCAAGGCCTACGCCGTGATGTTCAGCGGCCTCTACTCCGCCCTGATGCTGCTGCTCTTCGCCCTGATCCTGCGCGGCGTGACCTTCGAGTTCCGCGGCAAGGTCAAGCACCCGGGCTGGCGCAAGCTCTGGGATACCTGCCATTTCATCGGCAGCTTCGCCCCCGCCCTGCTGCTGGGAGTGGCCTTTGCCAACATCTTCAAGGGCATCCCCATCGACGCCGACGGCGTGTTCCAGGGCAACCTGTTCACCCTGCTCAATCCCTACGGGCTGTTGGGGGGCGTGCTCTTCGTGCTCATGTTCTGCTACCACGGCGCGCTCTGGCTGGGCATCAAGGCCCACGGCCGCCTGGAGCCCGTGGCCCACGCCACGGCCAAGGCCCTCTGGCCCTACCTGCTCAGCGTGGCCGTGCTCTTCCTGGGCGCCACGGCCCTGGTCACGGACCTCTTCGCCAACTACGCCAAGCATCCGCCGCTGATGGTCTTCATCTTCCTGCCCCTCATCGGCTTGGGTTTGACCCGGGTCTTCCTGGGCTCCGGCAAGCTCTGGGCCGCCTGGGCCATGAGCGCGTTGTTCATCGGCGGGGTGGCCCTGTTCGGGGTCCTGGGCATCTTCCCGGCCCTCTTGCCCTCCAGCCTGGACCCGGCCTTCAGCCTGACCATCCACAACGCGGCCTCCAGCCCCCTGACCCTGAAGATCATGCTGGGCGTGGCCCTGCCCATGGTGCCCATCGTGCTGCTGTACCAGGCCTGGGTCTACAAGACCTTCAGCCACCGACTCTCGGACGAGGATCTGAACTACGCCGAAGCCTATTGAACAATGCATGACGAGGGGGCGCTTCCCAGCGCCCCTTTCGCGTGACAAGCCACGCCGCTGGGGAACCTCTTGCCAGGCAAGGGCGTTCCCCAGTTTGTTTTCGTCTCTAGGTCCGATCCGCCTGGGGCGGCGCCACGCAGTCCAGCCAGTGCCGCGCCAGCGTGCCTTGCGGCGCCGTGGCCGCCAGCTGCAGCACGCAGCCCGAGCAGCCCGTGAGCACCAGGTCTCCGGCTGCCGCGCCCAGTCCCTGCCAGCAGGCCGTGGCCACCTTGCGGCACAGCTCCGGCGCCCCCAACTGCAGGATCCCGCCCATGCCGCAACAGCGCGGCTCCCTGGCCGGGAGCAGGCGCGGCCCGAGCACCCGCTCCAGAAAGCGTTGATCCGGGTTCTTGGCGCCGCCGCGCCCCCCACCATGACAGGGGCGGTGGTACAGCACCCGCCCCGGACCGCTCTGCTCCACCTCGAACTCCAGCCCCTCCAGGGCCGCGCTCAGGGGCGTGACGGCCTGCTGCCAGCGCTGAGCCTCCCCGGGCTCCCAGGGCAGACTCGGGTCCCGGGCGTAGGCCCGCAACCCGCAGAGACAGGAATTGCAGTACACCACCAGGCGGGGGCGCCCCCCGGCGCGCCACAGGGCGATGTTGCGCTCCCGGGCCTGGCGCTGGGCCGTCTGCAACCCGGCGTGCCCCAGGGTGCAACCGCAGCAGGCCCACTCTGGTTGCGGCAGGACTGACGCGCCCGTCAGGCCGAGCAGCTGCCCGGCGGTGGCGGTCCAGTCCCGGCGCACGGTGGTGGCCAGGCAGCCCGGGAACAGGAGCGTGGGGGCGGTTGTGCAGCTGTGAGAGGGCAGGGGGTGCAACTGCAGGGGCGCGCCCACAGTGGGCCCCAGGGCCCGCAAGAAACGCAGGCGCAGGGCGGTGTGGCTCCCGGCCAGGCTCGCCGGAGCCAGTCGGCCCAGGGTGGCCAAGGCGGGCCAGAGCACCGCCCCCCGCTGTAGCCAGGTCCGCCAGAGCCATTCCTGCAGCCCGGGGTGCCCTTGCCGCAGCCGGGCCACCAGTTCCGGCGCGCACAAGCCCTGGGGGCAGGCCGCCTCGCAGCGCCCGCAGCTCAGGCAGAGCGCGGCCAGCTCCTTGACCGGCCCCAGGGGCAGACTCCCGGCAGCCTCGGCCGCGGCCAACTGTTGCTTGGCGCGCGGGCTCAGCTCCTCGCGGTTGGTGGCCAGGAACAAAGGGCAGACTTCGAGGCAGCGCCCGCAGAGGATGCAGGCCTTTTCCGGCTGGGGGGCAAAAGGGGTGGGTCGGGTCATGGTTTCTCCCTGGGGGCGGATGCGCCATGCATTGTGGAGAGACGCCGCAATGTCAAGGGTGTCGCGCGGTCGCCTTGCTCGGGTTTTGCTTGTCGTGTGAAATACCCGTTGTAAATGCCCCTTGCTTGGGGCAATGTGCATCCAAAAAGCAGTACCCGCCCCGTTCTTTCAGGACACCCCGCACCAGGAGCAGCCGCCATGTTCAGCCACGAGCGCGTCTTCAGCTTCATCTCCATGGCCTATCCCGGCGACACCTTTGCCGTGGTCTCCATGGACGCCCAGGAAGGCATCAACGAGCTCTACCGGGTGGAGCTCCTGCTGGCTTCCAAGGAGCACTCCGTGGATTTCAACGATCTCCTGGACTCCCCGGCCCACATGCTGCTCCACGGCAGGGGGCGGGAGTTCACGGTGCACGGGGTGCTGGCCGAGATCGAACAGCTGCACCAGGTGGGGGAGTTCTGCTTCTACCGGGTGCTGCTGATGCCCAAGCTCTGGCTGCTGACCCTGCTCAATCACAACCAGGTCTTTCTGGACAAGACCGTGCCCCAGGTGCTGGAGGCCGTGCTCCAGGAAGGCGGGCTCACGAGCCATGACTACGAATTCCGCCTGCAGCAGGACTACCCCGCCCGGGAGCTGATCTGCCAGTACAACGAGACCCACTATCACTTCTTCCTGCGCTGGCTGGAGCGCGAGGGCCTCTACTACTACTTCGAGCGCCTGGACGACCGCACCAGGCTCATCGTCACGGACACGCGCATCTCCCACAAGGACCTGGTGCGGCACAAGGAGGTGCGCTACACGCCCCCTTCCGGCTTGCAGCCCGGTCAGGACGACGAGGTGATCCACAGCTTCGTCTGCCGCCGCCAGCTGACGGCGCGCAACGTCCAGCTCAAGGACTACAACGACCAGACCCCCAACCTGGAGATCCAGGCCATGCACCAGGTGGCCGACACGGGCCGGGGCGTGACCTACCACTACGGCGACCACATCCTGACCCCCTCCGAGGGGCGACGCCTGGCCCAGATCCAGGCCGAGGGGCACCGGGTCAAGGCCCTGCGCTACCAGGGCACCAGCAACCTGGGCGCCCTGCGTAGCGGCTTCGTGTTCTCCCTGCGCGGCCACTTCCGCCCCGACTTCAATCAGGACTACGTGGTCACCGGCTGCCACCACCGGGGCAACCAGGCCGCGTTCCTGGTGAGCGGCCTGCGCGAGGCCCTGCACGGGCTGGTGGAGGAGGGCCCCCTCTACACCAACAGCTTCGAGGCCATTCCGGCGGACCTGCAGTACCGCCCCAAAAGGACTCTGCAGAAACCCCGCATCACCGGCACCCTGCCCGCCAAGATCGACGCCTCGGGGAGCGGCAAGTACGCCGAGTTGGACGAGCAGGGGCGCTACACCGTGATCCTGCCCTTCGACCTCTCGGGCCGCAAGAACGGCAAGGCCTCCTGCCGTCTGCGCCTGCTGCAGCCCTACGCCGGGAGCGGGCACGGCATGCATTTTCCCCTGCACAAGGGTGCCGAGGTGCTGCTGACCTTCATCGACGGCGACCCGGACCGCCCCGTCATCGCCGGGGCCGTGCCCAATGCCGAGGCCTACAGCCCCGTCACTGCCGCCAACCAGACCATGAGCAAGATCGCCACCGCTGGCGGCAACATCCTGCACTTCGAGGACAAGGACGACGCCAAGCGCATCCTGCTGCAGTCGCCCACCGCCAACACCTGGCTGCGCCTGGGCGCGCCCAACGACCCGCCCGCCACCACGGAAGACGAAGATCCCACCGAGAGCCACTGGGAAACCGAGAAGAACACCGACGGCTTCCGCATCGTCACCACGGGCGACTGGTACGGCGCCATCGGCCAGAACATGGAGATCAAGGTCGGGGGCAACTCCACCGAGATCATCGTGGGGGGCGAGGAGACCGTGGTGGGCGGCTTCTATAACCACACCGTGGTGGGCATCAAGACCGAGATCACCGTGGCCGCCCTGTTCGAGTTCCTGTACGGCGCGGTCCTGGAGATCGCGCTCGCGGCCAAGTTGGGCGTGGCCGTGGGCTTCAACTACGAAGTGGACCTGGCCCTGCACGGAGAATTCCGGCCCAAGGCCTTTGATGCCGCCGAACACTTCCTGAAGTTTCACAACAAGAGTACGGAACTGCACGATCTGAAGACCGAGCTGGGCGAGGCCAAGGAGAAGATTCAGGAGCAGGACAGGGCCATTGTCATGGCCCACGAGGCCATCATCGAGGACAGAAACGAGATTGCGGCAACCCGCAACAGCATTGCCGAAAACGACACCCGGCTGCGCACCAAGCTCACGGAAGTGCTGCAAGACCGCTTCAACATGATTGAAAATGCCGTGCTGTTCCTGACCGAAACCCTGGAAATCGGTGATGAGCGGGTCTTGACCTTCACGGAAGAGATACACAGCTCCCCAATGGTCACGTTCCTCTAGCCGGGGGCAGCAACGGCTCCACCGCACTCCGGACTCCGCCCACGGGAGAGGACATATGCGCGTTTTCAAACAAAAAGACCAATCCTTCCTGGCCGGGGTCTTCGGCTTCCAGGGCAAGCTCTTCTTTTCCGCGGCGGCCCTGCTCTTCTTCGACCTCGAGCACCCGGAACCCCCCCTGTCGGAGCAGGAGCTCTGGCCCCTGGTCAAGGCGCGCCTGCCCCAGGGCACGCCCCTGGACGCGGCCATGCCCAAGCCCCAGGCCGAAGTCCTGGTCCACGGCCGCTGCCACCCCCCTCGGGGGCGGGAGTTGGAGGGCGCCCGGGTCCGCCTGCAGCTGGGGGAGCTGGACAAGAGCCTCTACGTCTTCGGCCCACGGCATTGGGAGCGCACCCAGAGCGGTTGGAGCATCCGCCGCGACCCCGCCCCCCATGGGCCCTTGCCCTTGACCTGGGAGCACGCCTTCGGCGGTCCGGACTGCCCCGAGAACCCCGTGGGCCTGGGGCAGGCGCCCCTGCAGGACGGGCAGGGCGGCATCCTGCACCCCCTGCCGCGCATCGAGGACCCCGGGCAGCTCATCGGCGCCATCACGGACCGGCCCAGGCCCGCCGGGTTCGCGCCCCTGGCTCAGACCTGGCCCCAGCGCATGCGGCTGGCCGGGACTTGCGACGCCGCCTGGCTGCGCGAGCACTGGCCCGCCCTGCCCCCGGATTTGGACCTGCGCTTCTTCAACACCGCACCCGAGGATCAGCAGCTGTCGGGGCGCTATTTCGAGGGCAAGGAAACCCTGCGTCTCGAGGGCATGCACCCCCGGTACGGCGTGCTCGCCTCGCGGCTGCCGGGCCTGCGCATCCGCTGCTTCGCCACCCTGCTGGACGACCCGCGCGGGGACCGCAAGGACCTGAGCAAGGCGCATTTCCAGGAACTCAAGACCAACCTGGACACGGTCTGGCTCTTTCCCGAGGACCTGCGCGGCGTGCTCTGCTTTCGCGGGGTCTGCGAGATCAAGGACGAGGAATACCGCGACGTGGCCAACGTGCTCCTGGTCACCGAGCCCCTGCAGGCGCCGGAACGCCCCCTGGAGTATTACCGCGACCTGCGCGACACCTGGGTACAGCGCGCCCTGAAACTGGACGCGGCCCGCATGGACGCGGGTCAGGAGGCCGTGGCCCAGGCCCTGGCGCGGCTCCAGGACCTGCCCCAGGGGCTGCGCGAGCACTTGGACCAGGCCTTGGGGCAGGTGCCGCACCTGCCGCGCTCCCCGGCCGAACAATTCGCCAAGGGGCAGGCCCACCTCGCTGCCGCCGAGGCCAATCTGGACCGTCTGGAGGCCCTGGCCAAGGACCTGCGGCGCCAGCACGGCCACCTGGTCGCCATGGACCTGAGCTCCTTTGACCGCCTGCGCGAGACCATCGCCAGGCAGCGCACGAGCCTGGCCCAGGAGGCCCAGGAGGCGGCCGGGGTCCTGCAGGACGTGCAGTCCCGACTCCAGGACGCCCACCAGCAGGCCGTGGCCCAGCAGGCGAAGCTGGCCGCCCGGGGGCTGCACCCGGATTGCGACCCCGACGACATCCTCCTGGGGCCCAAGGAGGAGCGCTGGCCCCGGAGCGCGCTGCGGCACTTGGCGCTCTGGCAACGACATTTGCAGGACAACGGCCCGCTGCTGCGCTGGCTGCACGGCTTGGGCCTCACGCCCCGTACCATCGAGCGGCGTTGTCTGGGCTTCAACCCCGCGCCCGTGTCCCTGGAGTGCAAGGCCTGGGGCCTGCCACCCCAGGAGGGGCAGCCATTGTTCACCATCCCGGCCGGACTGGTGCTCCCCCAGTTCACCCTGGACCGGCCCGTGGCCCTGCGCATCCGGCCCTGCGGCACGGCGGAGGAGAGTCTGCCGTTGCATCCGCCCCTGCTGGATGGGGGGGTGCCGGACCACCTGGTCCCGGGCTCCCAGCCCCCGGACGCGGCGAGCTGGCTCCTTGGGGGCGTGGAGGGGCGCCCCATGCTCCTGGCTGCCGAGCCCCTGGAGGCCCTGCTGCTGTGGCAGGAGGCCGGGGACCTCTGCGCGGTACTGGTCTGCCCGGAACCCAAGGCCCCCCTGGACCAGGAGGCCCGGGCCCTGCTGGACGCGGCCCCGGCCAGGCTGGTGGTGGTGTCGGCCCCGGACGCGGCAGGGGCGCACCAGTTGCAGCGGGCCTGGCGCAAGGCGCTGCCGGACGTGGTGCTACTGGACCTGCCCCCGGAAGGGGGCTGCGAGGCCAAACGCCGGGGCTACGACCTGCGGACCATGATCCGCCGGGCCCTGCCCCCGGAGGTGGCGGCCGCCCTGCCCGAGGACGCGGCGCCGTTGACGCCGGCGGACGTGAAGCCGGGCCTGAAGCTCCCCCTGCCGGACATCAAGGCCCTGCACCAGGAGCTGCGGGACCGCGTCAAGGCCCAGGCCGAGGCCGAGCTGGGGCCGCTGCGCGCCGAGGCCATGGCGCAAAAGGATCAGGCCCTGGCCCAGGCCGCCGAGCAGCTGCGCAAGCACGGGCTGGACCCGGCGCAGTACCTGAAACCGCCCCCCGAACGCGAACTGGGCGACCTGGCCGCCATCCGCCAGGACCTGGCGGCCGGTCTGGCCCAGGCCCGGAACACCATGCAGGCCAAGGGGCAACTCACCCCGGAGTTGGAGCGGGACCTCCTCGCGGCGGAAGCTCGCAGCGGGGCCATGCTGGACAAGGCCGCCGCCAAGGTGAACTTGGACGGCAGCGTGCGCCTGCCCGAATGGGCCAAGGAACTGCGCGCCAAGCACGGGCTGGACCCCGAGACCGGCCAGGGGCCGGACCGCGCCTGGGTGGCCGCCGAACTGGCCGCCGGGCGCAGGGACTTTCATGGCCGCAACTTCTCGGGGCTGGACCTCTCCGGCCTGGATTTTTCCGGCGCGGACCTCTCCGGGAGCGTCTGCCTGGCCACGGACTTTTCCGGCTGCACCTTTACGGACGCCAACCTGGCCAAGGCCGTGTGCAAGGAGGCCAGGTTCCCCAAGGCCGTGCTGCTGCGCGCCAACCTCGAGCGCTGCGTGCTGCTCCAGGCCGATCTGGCCGGGGCCGACCTCAAGGGCACGCGCTGCCACAGCGCCCTCCTGGCCCAGGCATGCTGCCAGGGGGCCGACTTTTCCGACGCCGACCTCGAGCGGGGCGTGTTCGTCAAGACCGACCTCGAACAGGCCCGGCTCACGAACGTCCGGGGCCTGCGCGGCCTGTTCAAGGAGGCCAAGCTGGAGGGCGCCCGGTTCGCGGGCAGCGACCTCACCCGGGCCGTGTTCGCGGACTGCGACCTGGGCGGCCTGGATTTCTCCGGCCTGAAGCTCCACCGGGCCTCCTTCCTGGCCTGCCGTGGCAACAAGGTCTCCTTCGCGGGCGCGGACCTGGAAAAGGCCCGCTTCCTCAAGGGCTGCGACCTGCCCGGGGCCTGCTTCGGTCGGGCGCGCCTGGTGGGGGCCTCGCTCCTGGATTGCGCCCTGCCCGGCGCGGACTTCGGCCAGGCCTTGTTGGATCACGCCCTGCTGCAGGGCTGCGATCTGCGCCGCGCCTCGTTCGTTGCCGCCCGGGCCAGGCACGCCCGCTTCGCCCAGAGCGACCTGGAAGCCGCGGACCTCAGCCGGGTGAACCTGCTGCTAGGCTCCCTGCGCAAGGCCCGGCTGGTGCAGGCGGACCTCAGCCACGCCAACCTCTTTGGCGTGGACTTCTTCAAGGCCGTCATGGGGCACACCCGCCTCGACGGCAGCGAGCTCGGCCGCAGCCTGCTGCACAAGCGCACGGAGCTGCTGCCATGAGCCGCACCGCGCATCTCACCCACCCCAGGCATCCGGGAGGACGCCCATGAACAGGGAAGCCCTGCTCCAGGCCGTGCGGGAATACCGCCCCTTGGAGGGACTGGAGCTGGACGGTCTGGACCTCGGGGGCGCGGACCTCACGGGGGCGCGCTTCGTGCGCTGCTCCCTGCGCCGGGTCAACTTGCACGGGGCCGAGCTCAACAAGTGCGGCTTCGCGGACTGCGACCTCTCGGGCGCGCGGCTCACAGGCCTGAACCTGGAAAAGGCCCTCTGGCGCAAGCTGGTGCTGCGTGAGGCCCGGCTCGCGGACTCGCGCTTCACGCGCTGCGTGTTCTCGGGTTCGGACTTTGCGGGGGCGGACTTTTCCCGGGCCACGTTCGAGGCCTGCTTTCTGGACAAGACCGGGCTCGAGGGCGCGGTGTTCGCCGGGGCGCGGTTCTTCCGCAGCGCCCTGACCAAGGTCCGGGCCGCGGGCGCCGACTTCTCCGGCTGCAGCCTGGAGCGCGTGGTCTGCAACGGTTCCGACCTGGCCCAGGCCTCCCTGGGGGGCAGCCGCCTGCTCAAGACCGCCCTGCAGGGCTGCGAACTCGCGGGGCAGAGCTTCCAGGGTTGCAGCCTCGAACTGACCCTGTTCATGGACGCCGTGCTCACCGGGGCGGACTTCGCGGTGCTCGCGCTGCAGCTTTGCAACTTCTCCGGCGCCAACCTGCAGCGGGCCGACTTCACCGGGGCCCAGGCCGCAGGCTGCATGTTCAGCGGGGCCAAGCTGGTGGAGGCCAAGTTCCGCAACGCCGTCCTGAGCAGCGCCGTGTTCACCCAGAGCGATTGCCGCCTGGCCGATTTCGCCGGAGCCCGGTTGGACAAGGCCCAGTTCGCCAACGCCCTGTGCCGGGGCGCCAGCTTCAGCGGCGCACAGTTGGGGCTGGCGGACTTTTCCCACGCCGACCTCGCGGCGGCCGACTTTTCCCGCGCCCATTTGACCGGGACCAACCTGCATCTGGTGCTGGACGAGCATGCCATCTGGACCGGCGCGGACACCCTGACGGCCCGGGGCACGGACGAGGAACTGGCCCGGGCCGAGACCTGGTCCGCCCCTGACCAGCAACCCCCGCAGCCCTGATCCTCAAAGCCTCGCAAGGAGCCTTCACCATGCCGCAGACCGCCCAAGCCCTTTCTCCGGAACCCCAGCTGGAATACGGGGTCGTGCAGCAGCGCGACGCCGCCGTCTGGACCGTGCGCACGGCCCACGGCCGCTACACTGCCCAGCGGGCCAAGAGCTGCCTGCTGGCCCCCGATCTTGGCGACAGCGTGCTGCTCTGCACCGATGCCCTGGGCAACTCCTTCATCCTGGCCGTGCTCTGCGGAGCGCAGGACGCCGGGACCCTGGAGTTCCAGGGCGACCTGCGGCTCCAGGTGCGTCAGGGCGACCTGAGCCTGGCCACGGAGCGGGAACTGCGCCTCACGGCCGACACCTGCGCCGTCACCGCCCGGGAGGGGCGCGCCACCCTGGGCGCCGTGCAGTGGCTGGCCGAAACCGTGCAGGGGCAGTGCCGCCGCCTGACCCTGGCCGCCCAGAGCTGCGAACAGTCCCTGCACAGCCTCAGCCAGCGCCTGGGCTCCCTGTTCCGCAGCACAGCCGAGCACGAGGAGGTCCAGAGCGTTTCCCGTCGGGTCCTGGTGGAGGAGAACCACGTGCTGCAGTGCAAAAACAGCGTGCTCCTGGCCGAGGAGGACGCCCGCATCGACGCCGAACAGATCCATCTGGGCTGACGACCGCGCAAACGCCACAAGGAGCGTGTCATGTTTGCATTGACCTGGGGGCAGGGCCAGAACATGGGCTTTCCCGACACCTGCCTCACCCCGGTGGGCCCGGCGGTGGTGCCCATCCCCTATCCCAACGTCTCCCTGACCTCCACCTGCACCAATCCGGTGCCCACCGTGCTCATGGGCTGCCTGCCCGTGATGAACCAGCAGGCGATCTGCGCCGTCAGCTCCGGGGACGAGGGCGGTGTGAACACGGGCGTGGTGTCGCACATGATCATCGGCCCCACCACGTATCTCGTGGGCAGCCTGGGCGTGTTCGCGGACGGCCTGCCCGTGATGCGGCTGACCAGCGTGACGGGGCAGAACTGCATGGGCGTCACGCCCAACGCGCCGGGCAGCACCATCGCCCCCAGCCAGGAAACCGTGCTCTGCCTGGTCTGAGCGCGCACCCTGGCGCGCCCCCTGGCGCTCCAGACAGAGCCGCAGGTTGGTGCGGGCGGCATGGGCCGAGGCAGAGGGCAGCCGGGCGCTGCACGCAGCCGTGAGGCTGCCCCTACGGCAATAGCCCGCTGTATTTCTGTTCCAGAAGCTCGATTACATCGGCAAAGGATGGTTGCCCGGCTGTGATCCCTCTGTCACGATTATGCTTCATTGCTTGCAGCAGGCTGCGCAGGGTCTTCCTGTTATCCTCACGGCTTCCCGCCAGGACAATGCCGTCCGCATGGATTGTGCATTCCTGGAAGGTGCAGTTGATGAACTCCACGGCATCCAAGGTTATTGGTGTGATTTTGCATTCCATAAATATGCAGCGCTGGAATTCAACTTTCTTGCACTGCAGATTATCCAGGTCCACTCCCAAGAATTCGCAGTCGGAGAGGATCAGTCTTGGTTCGGATTCTGCCTTGATCCGCGCTCCGGCAAGCACTGTTTGGTGAAAAGTGCAGTGTGCCAATGCGGTGTCCGTGAAGTCCACGTCGGAAAGGTTGCCGTGGAAAAGCTTACAGCCAACAAGGGTCGACTTGGAGAGATTCCCACCCGGAATGTGGATGTGATGCAGGTCCAGGTCCTCGAGCAAGCCAAGCTGGCCACGCAGACGGCCTTCCCGGTAGGCGCGCTCCATGGACTCCCGCATGCCATAGTGGCGGTAAGCCTCGTCGTCAGGGGACAGGGGCGAGGAATAGATGCACCGCTGCAGGGCCTGCAGATCCGTGATGGCATGCTCCCGCGTGGCCAGGAGAAAGGCCGCCAGATCCTCGGCCGTGGCGCCGACAAGGGGCGCCAGGAAACTCGCCAGGTCACCCTGGCGCACGGCGCCTTCCCGGATCTCCTGCTCCACTCCCCGCAACTGCACGGGATCATCGGCCAGGGCCGGAGCCTGGTCCTTGTAGACCAGCCAGCGAATCCGGAGAAGGAGTTCGGTGGACTGAGCCTTTTTGCCGTGGCAGTCACAGCTGGGGCACTCCGCATGGACGTGGTTCTTGCACCCCCCGCAGGTCATGAACAGGACCTGGTTCAGAAAGCGCTTCATCTGGCGTGGTTTCGGATAGACGTGCAAGGCCAGCCGCTCCAGCATGTTCACCAGGGCCGGATCGCCCTGCAACCGTTCGTAATACTCATGCCGCGTCAGTTCCTCCAGCCCGATGCGGTGCGCCACGAGCGAAGGGACAGAACGCGGCAGGTGGATGGGCAGCTGGATGAACTTCTCGAGATACAACTGCGCCTTGTCGGCAGTGAAGCGCCGGGAAAGGATCTCCCGCAGCGCCTGGGGATCGATGGCCAGCACGAAAATGACCGGCATTTTCTCCTGGGCGAAAAACAGGTGGATCTGCTCCAGCAGCTCCACGGCCACCTCGGGCGGGTGACAGCGGTCCAGGTCATCCACCAGGATGACCAGCGTCTTGTTACCGTAGCAGGTGATTGTCTGGAACACCTCCAGCAAGGTGTTTCGGCATTTGACAAATTCGGAGAGGGACTCCTCCGCCTGAAACAGGCCGAGTTTTTTCGCTGGCTTGTAGATGCGGAGGGCCTTGCCCACCTTTTCCATGTCCAGAATTTTATTGGTGGACGCGGCGAGGAAGACATCTCCGGCCAGATGGACCAGGGCGAGGCAGACGCGCCGCACGCTCTCCATGATCTCCAGTTCCGGATACTTCTCGGCCAGGGACAGCAGCAGCGGGATGAGCAGGTGTTTTTCCTTTTGATACCGCCAGGGCGAGAAGGCATGGAAGAGGTAGTTTGCTGTAACTTTCTTGTCCTGGCTCGCCTGGGCTTCCAGCATGGCCAGCACGCTGCTCTTGCCCTGCCCCCAATGGCCTTGCACGCCCACGGTCAGGGGCGGCCTGAGGCTGCGGTTCCGCAAATCCCGCACCAGCTGATGCACCACGCGGCCGAAGTTCAGCCGGTCCTCACTGACCGGCAGGTCCTTGTAGTAGGGGGTCATGCCCGCTCCTTGAGTACCAACTCCTCGACGAATGCGGGGGCAAAGGACTCCGGATCGTTCAGGAAGGCGTCGACCACCATGTCCACCACCGACGCGTGGCCAAGGCCACTCAGGGCTGCGGCAGCAGTGGTGCGGACGTAAAGGTCTTCATCCCGGCACATCTCCAGCAGCGTGGGCACGGCCTCGACGGCACCAAGCATCCTTAAGGCCTGGGCCACTGTGCCGCGTACGCTGCTGTCCGCATCCCGGCACATGGCCAACAGCGTGGGTACAGCTTCGGTCGCGCCAAGTTCACCCAGGGCCTGAGCTGCTATCTGACGAACGTCGCTGTCCGCATCACGACACATCTCCAGCAGCGTGGGCACAGCCTCGACAGCCCCAAGCCTGACCAGGGCCAGGGCCGCTGCAACGCGTACGCCGCTGCCCGCATCCCGACACATGCCCAGCAGCGTGGGCAGGGACTCGGCAGTGCCAAGCCTGCCCAGGGCCAGGACCGCCGTGCTGCGAACGCCGCTGTCCGCATCCCGGCACAACACCAGCAGCGTGGGCACGGCCTCGACGGCACCAAGCATCCCCAGTGCCAGGACCGCTGTAACGCGCACACCGCTGTCCGCATCCTGGCACATCTCCAGCAGCGTGGGCACGGCCTCGACGGCACCAAGCATCCCCAGGGCCTGGGCCGCTGCGTAGCGAACGCCATCGTCCGCATCACGGAACAACACCAGCAGCGTGGGCACGGCCTCAACAGCGCCAAGCATCCCTAAGGCCTGGGCCGCTGCGTGGCGAACGCCATCGTCCGCATCACGAAACAGCGCCAGAAGTGTGGGCACGGCCTCGGACATGCCAATCATGCCCAGTGTCTGAGCCGCGGTGCGACGCACGCCGCTATCCGCATCCCGGCATTGGGTCAGTGCCTGTTGCAGCACCTCGCGCTCCCCAAGCTTCCAGCGCACTATGGCCAGCCGTTCATGGAGCAAGCCACTTCTAGACATGTCACGCAATTGCACGCGCAAGGGCTGCAACAGCTCCGCATATCGCGTGCCAGCCAACGCCTGGGCAAGACGACCAGCAACTGAAAAGAAAAAATGATACATGAGAAGTTGCATGTCGTTCACCCTGATACTCCCGGCCCACTCCCCCACCATCTCTTCCGCCAGTGCCCAATCCACCTCCACGTCGTCGGCCAGGCACCACAGGGCCTGCTTCAGACGGCGCTGCAGGCGGGGCTCCAGGTCGTGACCGGCGTAGGCAAAGGGCTCCTCCCGGATGGCCCGGACAAAGGCGGTGGACTCCTCCTCGCGCTGTCTGGCCAGGATCGCGGCGCAGAGGCGGAAGACCTCCTGCCAGCGGGGGGAGTCGATGCGGCCGGGGAGGTACTTGCAAGGCCTGTCTCGCTCCCGGCTCAGGGCGCTGGCGGCCAGGTATTCCTGGAAGGAAAGGTGGGGGGCGAAGCCGTAGCAGCGCACTTCCTCGCGTTGCCCCATCTCGGCCAGCAGGCCCGAGACCTTGGCGGCCACGGTGATGAATCCTTCCGTCTGCTTCGCGATCTCCGCGGGGGCTTTCCGGGCCCCCTTGGCCAGGATACGTTCCACGATGCGCCGCAACTCGGGCTCCGGGATCAGGTTGTCCGTGGTGGCGTCGTGCATCCAGAGGGCCGCCTCCTCCAGGATCCTTCTGTCCTGTTTCTCGTCCAGGGCGTACTCTCCCAGCTTTTGCGTCTCCTTGGCGTTTTCCCAGGAGTAGAGAAAGGTATTCAGACAGTCCTCATACAGCTCGGCCCGGTGGTTGGGCAGGATTTTGCGGCGGGTGTAGATGAAGCCGATGAGGGTGCAGAGGAGGGGGTTCTGGATGAGTTGGAGGAGTTGGGGGCGCTCCTGCAGGCGCTGCATGAGTTCCCTGGCCTGGGACGTCGCCCCGCGGCGGGCGGCCTCCTCCTCGCCAGGGCGGGACCGCGCGGTGTGCAGGAACCAGTTCTCGAAATAGGTTGTCGCCTGCTTCGGGCTCAGCGGCTCCAGCTCATAGACGTCCTCCCGCAGGGGCGCTTCCTGATAGCCCACGGGGCGGCTGGTGATCAGGGCCATGGCCTGGGGCCAATCCTTGAGGAACACGGTCACGGCCTTGACGATCTCCCCCTTCAGCGCCGGATTGCGCGCCTCGTCCAGACCATCGAAGAGGAAGAGGAGCTGGTCGGGAGCGAAAAGCTCGTGCGCCGGCTGGATTCCCTGCGCGGGCGGGCGGCCCTCCCGTGGCCCCAGCTCCACGTCGCCCTGGTTGAACTGCTCCAGGTAGCTGCGCAGGGTCAGGCCGGGGTTGTCCTGGAGCCGTCTGGCGAAGTGGCGGAGGATCACCAGGACCGGGACGCGGCCATGCAGCTCCGGGTAGCGGCGCGGTTTTATATCTTTTTCTTCATTGGCCGCATCGTCCAGGGCGCGAGAGGCAAGGGTGTAGGCCACATGCCGCGCGAGGGTACTCTTGCCGGAGCCGGGTCCGCCCAGCAGCACACACCTGCGGCTCTGGTGCAGGGCCACGTTGATGGGCACAGGGGGCGATTCGTGACGGTCGGTGCGGCCGGGGTGTTGTCGGAGTTCCCGTGGCGGCGCTCCGGTGGCGGCAGGGGAAAGACTGTCCTGCTCCAAGCCTGGTGCAGCGTGCTCGGCCAAGTGTATTGCGTCTTCCACGATGAGGTCATGAATCCTCGGACCTCGTCCAGGCTGGCGGCGCAGGAGCAGTTCTACAAAGACCTCGTCCACCAGCGGTGCCGCGACTTCCCGCATGATGTGAATGCCCCCAAAGGGGATGTGGCTGCAGCGGGCCTGGATCCAGGCGAGATACGCGCGTTGGGTGTCGTTCATGTGCGGGCGTCCGAGGTGGCCGGGGGCTACCGGGCTGTGGTGAGGAAAACGCCTACACCGTAGCCCATGGCGAGCCCCCATTGCAAGGGGCGACAACGTGCCGGTTTCGGCAAGGCCGGTACCCTGCCGCCGGAGTGCGTATGCGACAGTGCGCACCCTGGCGCACCCTGGCGCGCCCCCTACTCCCCGGACAGGAAGCGCGGCAGCACGCTGAACCAGCCCGCCGCGCGGTCCGGGTCGAGGGCCCGCCCCTCGGGGTCCAAGAACAGGGGCGGAGTGTCATCCGCCACATGACAGGCATAGCCCGCAATGCCACCGCAAAACGCAGCGGCCGGTCCGGGGCCGTTACGCTCATAATGCCCCCTGGCTGTGGCCGCGAGCAGGGCCTCCCTGTCCTCCTGGGACCAGGCGGCAAGGTCGTGGGGCAGCCGCACGTGGCTCAAGGCATCGCCCAGGGCGGTCAGCCCCAGCACAAAGATGGGGCACTCCGGCCTGTGGTGCGTCAGGACCCGCAGGTGCGGGACAAAGGCCTGGCGACGTTGCGCCCGCTTCTGTGCGCTCCTCTGGACCTTGGCGGCGGCCAGAGCCTCCTCCAATACGGCGGGGGGCAGTTCCAGGATCCCGGACAGGGCGACGAGGAGCCGCCGGGCGCAGACCTGGCGCTCCAGACAGAGCCGCAGGTTGGTGCGGGCTGCGTCGGCCGAGGCATAGGGCAGCCGGACCACCAGGTCCTCCGGAGACAGACCCAGCGCCTCCAGCCGCGACCGGACGAGTTTTTGCAGGGCGTTCTCACCC
>CAZNSV010000011.1:0-19301 GCA_964575775.1 uncultured Desulfovibrionaceae bacterium | reverse complement strand
TGACCCGGCTCTTGGCGCTGATGATGCCCGTGGTCACGGTGTGGTCCAGGCCAAAGGGGTTGCCGATGGCAATGACCCACTCGCCCACCCGGGCCGCGTCGGAGTCACCGAACTCCAGGACCGGCAGCTTGCGCCCCGCATCGACCTTGATCAGGGCCAGGTCCGTCTCCGGGTCGCGGCCCACGATCTGGGCCTTGATGGGCTCCTTGGCGCCCTGCAGGTTCACCTCGATCTCGTCGGCCTCGGCCACCACGTGGTTGTTGGTCACGATGTAGCCGTCCTCGGAGATGATGAAGCCCGAGCCCAGGCTCTGTTGCTTGCGGGGGCCGCTGCGCGGCTGACCGAAAAACTTCTCGAACTGCTCGAAAAAGTCCTCGAACCCCGGGGTGCGCGGCATGCCGCGAAAGCCCGGGGGCATGCGTTGTTGCGGTTTTACCGTCTTGCTGGTGCTGATGTTCACCACGGACTCCCCGGCCTTCTCGGCCAGGTCCGCCAAGTCCGGCAGCCCAGCGAGACTCCGGGCCTGCACCTGGGCCGCCGCCAGCAGCCCCAACAGCAGCAACACGCTCAATGCCGACAGAATCCGAACCATCTGCAACTCCTTGTGAGAAAGTGGGTACCCGAGGGAAACGGCACGGGCTGCATGCAGCGAGCCGCGACCCTGTGCTTGCGATCTTCTTGCGATCATCAACGGCCTCCTTGCGGTGATGTCAAAAAAGGAGCCTACGCCCCGATGGTGCACATCTAACGCTGCAGACTTTCCCTCGGCTTGCCGCAGAATTACACCGCTGCAATCCACCCGGAAACGGGGCACGCAGCTTATACAGTAAGACTTTCGGAGCCGCCGTCAATGCTTGTCCGGCAGCAGGGGCAGCAGCACGCTGAAGGTGGAGCCCCGGCCCGGAGTGCTCTGGACCTCGATGCGCCCCCCATGGGCCGTGACCACGGCCCGCACCAGGGAGAGCCCCAGGCCCAGCCCCCGCTGGGAGCGGCTCTTGTCGCCACGATAGAGGCGGTCGAAGATGTGCGGCAGGTCCTCGGGCTCGATTCCGGCGCCGTTGTCCTGCACCGCCAGCACGGCCCAGCCCTGGCGCTGCTCCACAAAGACCCGCACCGCGCCCCCTTCCGGGGTGTACTTCACGGCGTTGTCCAGGAGGTTGGCCAGGACCTGGCGCACCCGGTCCGGGTCCACCGTGCTGTGCACCTGGGCCCCTTCCACCAACTCCAGGGCCAGGCCCTTGTCCTCGGCCGAGACCTGGTAGAGTTCGCAGATATCCTCAGCCAGACCGCGCAGGTTCAGGGACTGCAGCTCCAGGCGCATGGCCCCGCTCTCGGCCTCGGAGATGTCCATGCAGGTGGTGAGCATGCGGTTGATGCGCTCGGCCTCCTCGGCGCAGTCCAGCAGGGCCTCGCGCAGCACGTGGGGGTCCTCCTCCTGCTGCAGGGCCTCCTCCACGGCCAGCCTCAGGCGCATGAGCGGCGTGCGCAGGTCGTGGGCCACGTTGTCTAGGGTGCCGCGCATGCCAGCCACCAGGGACTCGATGCGGCCGATCATGGTGTTGAACTGCCCGGCCAGCTCGTGCAGCTCGTCCTGGGTCGGCGGCATGGGCACCCGGGCGTCGAAGCCCCCGGCCTCCACCTGGGCCACGGCCCTGGAGAGGTCGCGCAGGGGCGCCAGGGCCCTGTTGGCCAGAAACACCCCGCCCCCGAGCCCCAACAGGAGCACGGGCAGGGAAATGAAGGGAAAGATGGACTTGAAGTAGCCCAGCAGCCGTTTGCGCTCGGCCATGCCGAAACCGAGCTGCAGCTGGAAATCCCGGGACAGGCTCAGCCCCATGGCCTCCAGGGTGTCGCCGTCCGCCGAAGGCTGTAGCACCACCCAACGCCGGGTGGCCGTGAAGTGCCGCTCCTCCAGCTGCCGGGGGTCCACGTCTTCGAGCCCCTCGGGCAAGGTCAAAAGCAGGGTGTTGTTGTGGTCGTCCAGGACCCGGACAAAGAACCCGGTCTGCCGGTTGGCGGCGCTGTCCTGCTCCAGGACCCGCAGCAGGGTGGCGAGCCCGCGCCGCTCCTCGATCTGGGCGTAATGTTCCAGCTTGTTCAGGGCCACGTTGCGGTTGTTGTCGCGAATGGCGCGGGACAGCAACCCGTAGGTGGCCGCGAAGATCAGCACCGTGATGCAGATGGAGACCAGGGAGAACCACAGGGCCAGCCGCCAGCCGATCCGCAGAGCCGGTCTGGCGTGACGGTCGCAGACCCTTGGGGGGCAAGGCGCGCTCATGGACCTACCCCCCCTGGCTCACGCCACGCTGCCGCGTTGCTGACCACAAAACCTCTCTCCCTGGCCGCGGGCTCTCGGACAACGCCGCTTTGCAATCCCTAACCGGCCTTGAGCACGTAACCCACGCCGCGCAGGGTGTGGATCATCTTCGGCTCGAAGTCCCGGTCCACCTTGTTGCGCAGGCGGCAGACCAGCACGTCCACCACGTTGGTCTGGGGGTCGAAGCTGTAGTCCCAGACATGCTCCAGGATCATGGTCTTGGAGACCACGCGCCCGGTGTTGCGCATCAGGTACTCCAGCAGGGAGAACTCCCGGGGCTGCAGCTCGATGCCCTTGCCGTGGCGCCGCACCTCCCGGGTCAGGAGGTCCAGCTCCATGTCCCCCACCCGGAGCATGGTGGGTTCGCTTTCCTGGGAGGAGCGCCGGATCAGGGCCTGCACCCTGGCCAGGAGCTCGGAAAAGGAGAAGGGCTTGACCAGATAATCGTCGCCCCCGGCCCTGAGCCCCTTGACCCGATCCTCCACCGTGTGCTTGGCGCTGAGGATGATCAGGGGCGTCATGACCTTCTTGCGGCGCATGGCCTCGATGACCGAAAGCCCGTCCTGCCCGGGCAGCATGATGTCCACCACCGCGGCGTCGTAGGGCTCGGTCAGGGCCAGGTGCAGGCCGTCGGTGCCGTTGTCCGCCAAGTCCACGGCATACCCCGCCTGCTTGAGCCCTTTTTCCACGAAAGAGGCGATCTTGGGGTCGTCTTCGATGATCAGAATGCGCATGGGCTGCTCCCGGCGTTGGGCGGTTCCGCGTTGTGCGTCATCCAGGCGTGCAAGGGCAAGCCGCGCCCGATTCTGCCGCAGTGCCACAAGGCAGCGGGGCTGTCAAACCACGCCCCTTGTCGGACAAGCACCTTGCCGCCTGCCCGCCCCCTCCTCAACCCCGGCACAGCGCCGCTTCCACTTCCGGCGGGAGCAGGGTCCAGGCGGCCCGGCGCCCCCGCTGCAAGGAGCCCAGATGCCCCAGACCGGGCAACCGCGCCGCATGGGCCGAGGTCAGGGCCACGGCCGCGCCCAACTTCAGGGGCACCTGCTCCAGCAGCGCCAGCAGCTCCTGCCAGAGGTCCAGGTCCTGGTTGGAGGCCAGGCTGTCCGTGCCCAGGCAGCAAGGGATCCCGGCCTCCAGCAGGGCCCTGGCATCCGCCTGCCCCACCCCGATGGCCGCATTGCTGCGGGGGCACAGGCAGACCGTAGTCCCGCTCTCGCGCAGCATGCGCCTGTCCCCGGCGTCGAGGTGCACGCAATGCACGGCCAGGGTCCCCGGCCCCAACAGTCCCAGGGCCTGGGCATGGGCCACGGGGCGCAGTCCCGGCGCCTGCCAGTCCTTGGGCAGAAGCCGCTTGCGCAGGAGGGGCGCCAAGGGGCCCGCGTCCCGCTCCAGCAGGGCCTGCTCCTCGGGCAGCTCGGCCAGGTGCAGACAGAACGGCTGCCCCTGCCCCTGGCTCCAGGCCCGGGACCGTTGCAGGCGCTCGGGCGAGGTGGTGTAAAGGGCGTGACCGGCAGCCGCCACCCGGGACAATTCCTCGGGGGGCAGTTCCAGGAAGCATTGCGGCAGGGGCAGGGCCTCTGGGGGCAAGGGCGCGTACCCGATGAGCTCGCCGCACAGGGTGGCGCCCACGCCCGCTTGCCGCAGCGCCTCCAGCACGGGGCGCGGGTTGCGGGAGCAGATGTCCACCACGTGGGCCGTGCCGCAGGCCGCGAGCTGGGCCACTGCCGCGTGCACCGCTGCCGGGGGCAGGCGCCCCAGATCCGCAGCCAGCAGATCCTGCAGCCAGGGCAGGAAGCCCTGCCCCAAGCGAGGCAGTCCCTGGCAGTGACTCAGCTCAAGATGGGTGTGGGCGTTGCAGAGCCCCGGGACCATGACCCGCTCGCCCAGGTCCCGCACCGCGCAGGGCAGCCCCTGGGCCAGGGCGCGGTAGGGGCCGGAGGCCAGGATGCGCCCCTGATGGGTGACCAGGAGCCCGTCGTCCACCACGGAGTCCGGGCTCAGGCAGAGGGTGCGCACGCGAAAGGCTTCAGGCATGGACGTCCTGCAGGCTGAGGTCGCAGAAGCGCAAGCGGGGTGCCTGCTCCAAGAGCCCCGCCGTCTGCAGGGCCTGGAAGAAGCAGACCAGCCCCGCCTTTTCCAGGGGGCCGAGGTCGAAACACAGCCCCTGAAAATAGCCGCGCAGGGCCGCCACGTCCAGCCCCACCCCGGAGCCGAGCCCCTGGCTCGCCAGGGGCAACAGGCTCTCCAGGTTCGCCAGTCCCCAATCCTTGGCTGCCAGGAACCGCGCGCAGGCCTGCCGCGCCACTTGGGGCCGCTCCTCGGCCAGCTCCCGACGCATGACCCAAAGCCCGAACACGAAGGGCAGCCCGGTCCAGCGGTACCACACATCCCCCAGGTCAATGCGCACCGGGTAGTCGGCGCAGTGCCGCAGCATGAGGGCCTCGTCGCCGATGGCCAGCAAGGCCTGGGGGCGCGCGCCCTGGGCCAGGGCCTGATTGGCCGCGCCCGCCCCCGTCTCCAGACGGGCCGCCACCCGCCAATGCTCCTGCAGCAGCAGAGCCAGGAGCCGGGCCGAGGTATGGGTCTCGGCGCTGACCAGGATGCTCCGCCCTTCCAGTTGTTCCACTGGCACCCGGCTCAGGAGCAGCACGCTCTGCACCGGCCCCCGGCTGCCGATGGCTAGGTTGGGCAGCAGCAGGTAGCGCTCCGGGTCCGCGGCGTACTCGATGGACGAGACCGAGGCCAGGTCCAGCTCCCCGGCCCGCATGCGGCGGTTCAATTCCGCCGGGGGGCCATGGACGAAGCGCATAGTGTGAGGAATGCGCCCCGACTCCAGGGGGTGGTAGATGGGCAGCACGTTGCGGTAGGCGATGCGCCCCACCCGCAAGGGCAAATCAGGCATGGGCGGGCTCCTCCAGCAGGCTGTAATCCATGCGGCGTCGGCAGGGCGTGAAGCCCGCGGCCCTAACCACACCGCGCAGCTCGTCCTCGGCCAGGCGAAAGCGCACCCCAGCAGCGGCCACCACGTTCTCCTCGATCATGGTGGAACCGAAGTCGTTGGCCCCATACAGGAGCGCCACCTGGGCCAGCTGCGCGCCCATGGTCACCCAGGAGGCCTGGAGGTTGGGCACGTTGTCCAGCACCAGCCGCGAGAGGGCCAGGGTCCGCAGATAGGTCTCCGGCGGTTCCACCGTGCGGGGCAGGCCGGTGTGCTCGGGCTGGAAGGCCCAGGGGATGAAGGCCGTGAAACCGCCGGTCTCGTCCTGCAGCGCACGCAGGGCCAGGAGATGGGCCACCCGCTCCTCGGGGGTCTCCAGGTGGCCGTACATCATGGTGGCCGTGGTGCGCAGCCCCTGCAGATGGGCCTGGCGCATGACCTCCAGCCACTGGGCCGCAGAGCACTTGCCCGGCGAGACCAGCTGCCGCACGCGCTCCACCAGGATCTCGGCCCCGCCCCCCGGAATGGAGTGCAGGCCAGCCGCGCGCAAGCGGGCGATGACCTCGGGCACGCTCAGCCCCTCCAGCCTGGCCAGGTGCACGATCTCGGACGGCGAGAAGCCGTGCACGTGCAACTGGGGAAAGCGCTCCCGGATGCCGCCAAGCAGGGTTTCGTAGTAGGGCAGCCCCAGGCCCGGGTGACAGCCGCCCTGAAGCAGGATCTGCTGCCCGCCCAGGGCCAGGGTCTCCTCGATCTTGGCGTTCAGCTCCGCTTCCGAGAGCACGTAGCCCCCGCGTTGGGCCGCGTCGGGCCCCGGGGGCACGGAAAAGGCGCAGAAGCGGCAGCCGCAGGTGCAAATGTTGGTGTAGTTGATGTTGCGGTCCACCACATAGGTCACCAACTCTCGGGGGCACTTGGCCAGGCGCAGGGCATGGGCCGCGCGCCCCAATTCATGCAAAGGCGCTCTCTGGTACAGCTCCAGGGCCTCGGTCGCGCCCAGACGCCAGGCACCCGCCCCATTCTGCAACAGGCCTGGGGGCAGGGAGGGGGGCGCCGTCGCCGTGGGGGGCTCCGGCTCGGCAGTCAGGGGGTGGAAGAGTCCGTCGCGCCGCACGGGCACGAAGCCCGAGGCCCGAATGGCCGCCTCCAGCTCGGCCGCGCCCAGGGCCTTGTTCTGCCCCACGCTGTCCGCCCCGGCCATGCGGCCGATGTGCTCCTCCACGATGGTGCCGTCCAGGTCGTCGGCGCCGCAGCCAAGGGCCGCCAGGGCGGTCTTGAGCCCCAGCATCACCCAGTAGGCCTTGAGGTGCGGAATGTTGTCCAGCATGAGCCGCGCCACGGCAATGGTACGCAGGATATCCAGCCCCCGCGCCTGCAGGGGCAGGATACGCCCCGCACGCACTTGTGCCTCGGCCAGGGGGTTGTTTTCCGTGCAGAAGGGCAGGGGCACGAAGCAGAGAAAGCCGCCGCTGGCGTCCTGCTGTTGCCGCAGGGCATCCAGGTGCGCCACCCGCTCTTCCGGGGTCTCCAGATGTCCGAAGAGCATGCTGCAGTTGCTCTTGAGCCCCAGGCCGTGGGCCAGGCCCGAGAGCTCCAGCCACTGGGCGCCGTCCAGCTTGGTGGGGCAGAGACGGTGCCGCAACTCCGGCGCGAAGATCTCCGCCCCTCCACCGGGCAGCATGGCCAATCCCGCTGCCTGCAACCGCCGCAGCACCATTTCCGGGGGCAGGCCCTCCAGCTCTGCCAGGTGGGCGATCTCCACCACCGTGAAGCCCTTGAGCACCAGGTCCGGGAACTCTGCCCGCAGGGTGCGCAGCAGCTCCTCGAACCAGGCCAGATGCAGCTCCGGGTGGCAGCCCCCCACGATGTGCAACTCCGCGGGGCGCTCCTGGGCCATGGCCGCCACGCGGGCCACGATCTCGGCGATGCTCAGGGTGAAGGCACCCTCCTGCTCCGCCGAGTCGCGCCGAAAGGCGCAGAAGCTGCACCGCTGCACGCAGACGTTGCTGTAGTTGATGTGACGGTTGCAGACGTAGTGCACCCGCTGCCCGTGGCGCAGCCGGCGGGCCAGGTCGCCCAGGGCCAGCACGGCGTGCAGGTCCGGGTGGCGGAACAAGGCCACCCCCTGCTCGGGGGTCAAACGCTCGCCCGCCAGTACCTGGCGGCGGATCTCCTGCAAGGTCGCGTCCATATCTCCTCCTCAGCGGGGCGCGAGCCCCAGGCGCAAGAGTTCCAGGACCCGAACCACGGTGGCCCGGGCCTGCTCCGGATTGCCCTCCGGCGGCAGGGCCTCCTGCAGCAGCCGTTCGGTCAGGGTGGCGATGGCGAAGAGCGCGGTCTCCAGATCCAGGTCGGGGCGTAGCTCCCCCCGCGCCTGGGCGGCCAGCAGGGCCGGTTCCAGAAGGCGGCGCACGTTGCGCCGCACCTGACGCAGGATGCCCTCGCGCAGGGGAAAGTCTTCGTTGCTCTGCATCTTGAGGTAGATGCGAAAGATGCGCGGCTGCTCGGCCACGAAGTCCAGGGCCGCGTCCATGAGGCGCTGCAGGGTGGTGAAGAAATCCGGCTCCACTTCCCTGGCGGTGGCACCAGCGGCGGCGGTCCTGGCCCGGCGCATGCGCCTGGCGAAGCGCTCCACGGCGAGGTCGAACACGGCCTGCAGGCAGCCTTCCTTGCTGCCGAAGTACTGGAACAGGGAGCCCTTGGCGATGTCCAACCGCCTGGCCAGGCTGTTCATGCTGGCACCGTGATAGCCCCGCGCGGCGAACTCCTGCTCGGCCTCGGCCAGCACCCGCTCCTGCTTGTCAGGGGGCAGGTTCAGAAAGGTGGGACTTGCCGTCACCCTCGTTCTCCCGTAGGTTGCCCGCAAATGACCGGGTGGTCATTTCGCTCCGTCAGGAGCTAGCCCAGCCCGGCAGGGCTTGTCAACCAGGGCTCGCCACGCACTGCCGTGGCAGCCATCGGGGAGCACCATGAGCACACAGGCACTGACCCTGGCCTATTCCACCTGCCCCAACGATACCTTCGTCTTCCATGCCCTGGCCCACGGCCTGCTGGGTGCGGTGGGGCAAGCGGCCTGCGGCGCGCCCCTGCCTCGGGCGCTCCTGGCGGACATCGAGGAGCTCAACGCCCTGGCCCTGGCTGGGGGCGCGGACGTCTGCAAAATTTCCGCGGCCCTCTGGCCCCTGGTGCGCCAGGACTACGCCCTGCTCGCCAGCGGCGCGGCCCTGGGACGCGGCAACGGCCCCGTGCTGGTGACCCGGGCGCAAGACCCCCGCGATACCGGGTTCGCGAGCATTGCCCTGCCCGGCCTGCGCACCACGGCGGCGCTGCTGCTGGAGCGCTACGGCGAGCCCCAGGCCCGGCGCCAGTACCTGCGCTTCGACCGCATCGCCCCCTCAGTGCTTGCGGGGCGGGTGGAAGCCGGGGTGCTCATCCATGAGGGGCGCTTCACCTTCGCGGACCTGGGCCTGCGCCTGGTGCGGGACCTGGGTGTCTGGTGGGAGGCCGCAGGCGGTCTGCCCCTGCCCTGGGGGGTGATCGTGGCCCGCCGCAGCCTGGGGCCGGAGCGCATCCAGGCCATTGACGCGGCGTTGCGGCAGAGCACGGCAGCGGCGTTGCAGGACCCGGAACGCCCCCTGCCTTATGTGCGCCGCCACGCCCAGGAATTGTCGGACCAGGCCCTGCGGCAGCACATCACCACCTTTGTCACGTCCGAGACCCTGGACATGGGGGCGGAAGGACGCCGTGCCCTGGCCGCCCTGCTGGGCGAGGCGGAAGACGCGCTGCTGCTGCCCAGACCGGCCTGATGTGACAATCGCAACATCCGATCTCGCGGTTTTTCAAGCAAGAACCAGCCAGATAACCAACTGCCAAAGGGGAAGCCTGTCTCCAGACCTCCCCTTTGGCAGCAATTTTTGGTTGCGATATGGCTTGCGGCTCCCGGACTCAGGCGCGGGGCACCAGCCCCAGGGTCTGGGCCGCGGCCTCGGCCGCCGTGCGGGTATAGTCCGCCGGGTTCAGCCGGGCGCGCTCTTCAGGCGCGACCAACAGGCGGGGGCGGTTGACGTGGGCCGGGTCGGGCGTGATGCCGTACTCGGGCGGAAAGCTGTTCTCGAAGTACATCTCCTGGAAGCCGCTGAACTTCAGGCTGTGGGCCGTGGCGTCCAGCACCAGGGTCTCCTCCGCGCTGACCAGCCCCAGCTCCTTGGCGCGCAGGGCTCCGGCCAGGCACTCGCCCCCCTGGGTGCAGGCGATGTGGCCGTGGCGGTTGGCCAGGAGCATGCCCTCGATGATGGCCTGCTCGGTGACCTGGAGCACGGTGAAGGCGTCGCTTCCGGCCAAGGCCTCGTACTGCTCGGCAAAATGCCTGACCCGGGGGAAGGACACGGGGTTGCCGATCATGGCGGCCTGGGCCACGCTGGGGGTCACGGCCACGGGCTGGTAGTGGCGCTGGGCCGGGTCGCCGACGCTGTAGTAGCGGTAGACCGGGTCCGCGTGCTCGGACTGCACCCCGAAGATGCGCGGCAGGGTCTCGATGACACCCAGGCGCAGCAGCTTGAGAAAACCGCTCATAATGGCCGTGATGTTTCCGGCGTTGCCGATGGGCACGAAGACGCACAGCCCCCGCATGTCCCAGCCGTACCACTGGGCCACCTCGAAGGCGTAGGACTCCTGCCCCAGGATGCGCCAGGCGTTCTTGGAGTTGAGCAGGGCCACGCGGTAGTTGTCGGCCAGATGCTCCACCACCTTCATGCAGTCGTCGAACACCCCCGGCAGTTCCAGGACCACGGCGCCGCTCCCCAGGGGCTGGGAGAGCTGCTGCGGCGTGACCTTGCCCTGGGGCAGCAGCACCACCGAGGCGATGGGCGCGCCCACGTAGGCGGCGTAGAGGGCCGCGGAGGCCGAGGTGTCGCCGGTGGAGGCGCAGACCGTGAGCACCTGGTCCCAGGCGTTCTTGCGCACCAGGGCCTTGAGGTGGCTGAAGGCGCAGGCCATGCCCCTGTCCTTGAACGAGGCGCTGGGGTTCTGGCCGTCGTTCTTGAAGGCGAGGTTCAGGCCGGTCTGCCGGAGCAGGGCCGCGCCGCTGGGAATGATGGGGGTGTTGCCCTCGCCCAGATACACGATGTCCGTTTCTTCCAGCACCGGGGCCATGAATTCGTAGAAGCGGAAGATCCCGCGCAGGGCCGGGTTCTTGCTGGCGGCCCGGGCGTCGAAGCGCTCGCGCCAGGCCTGACCCGAGGTCTCGCCCAGGGTCTCGAAGTCCAGATCCTGCAGCAGAAAGACCCCGCCACACTGGGGGCAGGTGTAGTGCAGCTCGTCCGTGGAGTAGCGGGCGCTGCAGCCCAGACAGAAGTACTCCATCCTGCCGCGCCGTGCGGGAAAGTCCGTGTATTGCATGGCAAAACCCTCGTTGCGCCCCTGTCGAGGGGCGCCTTGGCGGCTCAGTTGTCCTGGACGCCCTTGAATTCGATGGACAGGATTTCGTACTGCACCCTGCCGCGCGGTACGTCAACGCTGATCTCGTCGCCCTCGAACTTGCCCAGCAGGGCGCGCCCCACCGGGGAAAGTACGGAGATGCTGCCCTTGGAGGGCTCGGCCTCGTCGGGCCCCAGCAGGGTGTAGGTCTTCACCTCGTTGGTTTCCAGGTCTTCCATGGTCACGGTGGCGCCGAAGATGGCCTTCTCGCCCCCCAGGGTGTTGAGGTCGATGACCTCCAGTTGGGGCATGCGCGATTCGATGTAGTTGATGCGCGCCTCCAGCATGCCCTGCCGCTCGCGGGCGGCCTCGTACCCGGCGTTTTCGCGCAGGTCGCCTTCTTCACGGGCTTCCTTGATGGCTTGGATCACTGCGGGGCGCTCCTGCTTCAGGCGCTCCAGTTCGTCCCTGAGTCGGCGGAAACCGGCCACGGAAATGGGAATGCTGCTCATGGCGTGAACCTCGTTTTCATTGCGACGGCAGGACCAGGGCGGCGTCCGGCGCCGCACTGCGTGGTCCGCTGTACGTTGGGATTGTGCTTCGGAAACGTCCGAAAAGGGAGTGCCTTGCGTAGGCCATACTTGCGCCGGGGTCAAGATGCCCGGCGCTGTTTTCGGATGTCCCCTTACGAAAGAGCGGCACGGGCGCCACCTTGTGGGGTTCCCGTGCCGCCGAACGGCTTCGGTTTCAGGGCCTTGTGCCAACCCTCCCGACGCACCGGGCGGGCCGCGCGCGGCACCCTACATGTTGGTGTCGTAGCTGGCCGCGAACGCCGCGATGCGCTGGCGCGACTTGGCCAGACGCTCGCGCAGGCTCAGGGCGTAGGCCCCGAGATCCGCGATGGGGCGTTCCGCCACGCCGGTGTCCATGGCGGCCTTGGCCACGGCCGGGGCCACCCACTCCAGGACCCGCGTGTCCAGGGCCTTGGGGATGATGTAGTCCATGCCGAACTCCAGCTTGTCCACGCCGTAGGCCTGGGCCACTTCGCCGGGCACGGATTCCTTGGCCAGGTCGGCCAGGGACTTGGCCGCGGCCACCTTCATGGCCTCGTTGATCTTGCGGGACCCGGCGTCCAGGGCGCCCCGGAAGATGAAGGGGAAGCCCAGCACGTTGTTCACCTGGTTGGGGAAGTCCGAGCGCCCCGTAGCCATGATGCAGTCGGGGCGGGCGTCCTTGGCGTCGTGGTAGGTGATCTCGGGGTCCGGGTTGGCGCAGGCGAAGATAATGGGATCCTTGCCCATGGCCGCCACCATGTCCTTGGAAAGGAGGTTGCCCTTGGAGAGCCCCAGGAAGCAGTCCGCGCCCTTGAGCACCTCGGCCAGGCTGCCGTGGTCCTTGTCCTGGGCGAAGTACTGCTTGTGGGCGTTGAGGTCCTTGCGCCCCTTGTGCAGCAGACCCTTGGAGTCGAACATGAAAATCTTGTCCCGGGCCACGCCCAGGGCCTCGTAGAACTTGCTGCAGGAGATGGCGCCCGCGCCGGCGCCGGAGACCACCACGGAGATGCTGCCGATGCTCTTGCCCGTGATCTCCAGGCAGTTGAGCAGGCCCGCGCCGGAGATGATGGCGGTGCCGTGCTGGTCGTCGTGGAACACGGGAATGCGCATGGCCTCAATGAGCTCCTGCTCGATCTTGAAGCACTCGGGGGCCTTGATGTCTTCCAGATTGATGCCGCCGAAGGTGGGCTCCAGGGCCTTGACGATCTCGATGAGCTTGTCGGGGTCCTTTTCGGCCAGGTTGATGTCGAAGACGTCGATGTCGGCAAAGATCTTGAACAGCACGCCCTTGCCTTCCATCACCGGCTTGCCCGCCAGGGGGCCGATGTCCCCCAGGCCCAGCACCGCGGTGCCGTTGGAGACCACGGCCACGAGGTTGGCGCGGCCGGTGTAGAGGTTGGCGGCGGCTTCGTCGGCCACGATGGCCCGGCAGGCCTCGGCCACGCCCGGCGAATAGGCCATGGACAGATGCTTCTGCGTGGCGCAGGGTTTGACCGGTACGACCTCGGTCTTGCCCGGACGCCCCGCCTGGTGGTACTGCAAAGCTTCCTCTTTGGTGAATAAGGCCATGGGGTTCCTCCCTCTGGAAATGTCTTGGAAGCCGGACACTAGAGCGAACTTGCCGGAAATGCAACGCCTCTTCATCGCTCGGCACTCCCCTGGCGCGCTTTTTGATGTACCTCCCCCCGGGAGCCACCCTTGCCGCCCCTTTCGGGAGCCCTGATGCAGACCTTGTTCGTCAATTGCACCCGCTTCGGCGACCTGTTGCAGACCCAGCCCGCCCTGACCGCCTGCGCCCGCAACGGCCAGCGCACCGGCCTGCTCTGTCTGGAAAATTTTGCCCAGGCCACCCGCCTGCTCGCGGACCTGGACTACGTGCAGGCCCTGCCCGGCGCAGCCCTGCTGGCCGCCCTGGATCAGGACTGGCGCGAGGCCCTGCGCCTTGCACTCCAGGTGGGGCGCAGTGCGGCCCACGACTTCGCCCCCACCCGCATCGCCAACCTTACCGCCACCCTGCCCCTGCGGCTGCTCACGCGCCAGATCGCCCTGGCCACGGAACGCGAGCACCGGCGCAGGCCGGAGCTCCTGGGCTTTGCCCTGGACGAGCACGGGTTCGGCTACTGCCCCAGCCTCTGGACCACCTTCCTGCAGGCCGCCTCCCTCAAGCGGGGCTGCAGCCCCTTCAATCTGGTGGACCTGTTCTGCAAGTCCGCCGGACTGGAACGCGGCCCCTGGCCCAACCGACTCAAAGAGCCAGGCCCGGACGCCAGGCACACGGCCCAGGCCCTGCTGGGCGCGCCTCCGGACGGCTGCACCGGCTTCGTGGCCCTGCAACTGGGTGCCAGCGAGGACCGTCGCCGCTGGCCCGTGGCGCACTTCGCCGCCCTGGGCCGCCTCCTGCGCGAGCGCCTGAGCCTGATGCCCGTGCTCCTGGGCAGCAAGGGGGAGCGCCCCCTGGCGGAACGCTACCTGGCCCACGGCGCGCCGGGGGTGGATTGCTGCGGCCGGACCGGACTGGAGGAGCTGGCCGGGGTGCTCTGCCGCTGCGCGCTCCTGGTGAGCAACGACACCGGCACCATGCACCTGGCCGCCGGTCTGGGGCGCCCGGTGGTGGCCGTGTTCCTGGCCACGGCCCAGCCCTGGGACACGGGGCCCTACGCACCGGGGAACATCTGCCTGGAGCCGGACCTGCCCTGCCACCCCTGCGATTTCGGCAGCACCTGCCCCCACGACCTGGCCTGCCGTCGGAGCATCGGGCCGGAGACCATGCTCGCGGCCGTGGAGTTGCTGCGTGGGGGCACCACCACTCCCCCCGTCGGCTACCCAGGGGCGCGGGTCTGGGCCACGGCCCTGGACCCGGACGGGTTCATGGGGCTGGTCTGCCACTCTCAGCACGAGCTGACGGACCGCACCCAGTGGGTGCGGCTGCAGCGACTGGTCTACCGTCAGTTCCTTGACCAGGCACCCCTGCCGGAGCGGGTTCCCGACTGTCGGCTCTCGCCCGAGGCCCGCGCGGAACTGCTGGCAGCCCTGTCAGGGGCGAGCCGTCTGCTCGAACTCATGCTGCAGCAGGCCACGGTACTCGCCCAGGCGCCACGCGAGGCCCTGAAGCTGAAGTTCCTCTCCACCTGGCAGCGGGTCCAGGCCGTGCTGGCCCAAAGCCCCCGCCTCAACGTGCTGGCCCACCTCTTCAGCGTGGAATCCCAGGAATCCGGGCACGACCTGGCCGCGGTGCTGGCCTACATCCGGCGCTACCACGGGCTGACCACGGCCCTGGAGCGACTGCTCGCGGACTGACCCCGACCACTTGGCATTGCGTTTGCATTCCCTAGGCACGAGCGTGCTGTGACGGCAACACTTTCCCTGCCAACGCTGTGCAGAATCACAAGGGAGCAACAACAATGATCGTAGTCGACGGCGTGAAATCCGGTTTGCAGGTGAGCAACTTCCAGAACCTGGAAGAGCTGCTGGTCAAGGTCATGGAAGACGGCACCTTGGACGAGCGCATCGTCACCGATGTGTACGTGAACAAGGAGAACTTCAGCGAGATCTACCCGCACCAGGCCGAGGACATCGAGACCAAGGACATCGAGACCGTGGAGATCGTGTCCGTGCCCGTGCACGAAATGGCCATCGACATCACCCGCGAGCTCTACAAGGTGGTGCGCGTGATGCATGAGGGCGGGCGCCGTTCCGCCGAGCTGTTCCGCCAGGCGGACGACGGCGAGGCCCTGGAACTCTACCAGGACCTGCTGGACGTGACCCGCGATTTCCTGAACATGATCGGGGTGCTGCGCAACGAGTTCAGCCTCTCCAGCAACCGCCAGTTCACCGAGGCCGTGGATGAAATTTCCAACCTCTTCAGTGAAATGGGCGACGTCATGGAAAACGAGGACTGGATTCTCCTGGCCGACATCCTGGAGTACGAGTTCATCCCGACCACGGAAAAGTGGAAAAAGGTCATCGCCAAGATTCGTGAGGACATTCGCGAAACCGGCAAGAGGTAAGCGCTATGAACGATACGCACGCCTTGCTGGATGAGGCCCTGCGTCTCGGCGACATGGAACTGCAGTTGCTCGCCGCGGGCGAGGTGGACGGCGCCGGGGAAACGGCGCAGCTGCGGGGGCGTCTGCTGGAGCAGGCCCTGGAGCACTGCGCCGCCGACCAGGCCTGCCGCCACGACCTGCTGACCCTGCGCGACAAGCTGGGACAGCTCATGGCCCTGCACGGCCGGGTCACCGACGAGGCGCGGCGCCTGCACGCCGACATGCGCGACGAGCTGCAGCGCACCCGTCAGGAAAACGACAGGCACAACGGCTACGGCAAGACCGCCCGCGCCATGGGTGGCGCCAGCCTGCTGCACAAACAGGGCTGAGACGGTTTTCCCCAGGAACCGCCGCCCCCCGCAGCCGGTACCTTGGCCCGCCGCCCTTGCGGGGCAGCCCCCTTGCGCCTAGCTCCCGGTCGGGCTACCAAGGCCCTGCGGCCGTGCCGTGCCCGGGTTCCGGGCCTTGCGCCCGGCGGCAAGGAACCCCATGCCCCCCCATTGCAGCATTCCCCCCGAACTGGCCGGAACCCGGCTGGACGCCGCCCTGGCCCTGCTCCGGCCCGAGTTGGGGTTGCGCGCGCGCAAGCGCCTCATCGCCCAGGGCCTGGTGCGGCTGGACGGCCGCCCCGCCACCAAGGGCACTCTGGTACTGGAGGGGCAGCGCCTGGAAATCCTTACAGCATCACTTGAAATTTCGCCTGATCCACACCCCCCGCAACCCGCGCCTTGCATCCTGGCCCGCAACGAGACCTACGCCGCCCTGGCCAAGCCTGCCGGACTGCATACGGCCGCCCTGGTCGGCAAGGCAGGGGACCTGACTCTGGAAGCGCTGCTGCCGCAGCTGCTGCCGGACTGGCCCGAGGCCGTGCTCTTGAACCGCCTGGACCGCCCCACTTCGGGGCTGGTGCTGGCCGGGCGCACGGCCGCCGCGCGGGGCACCTATCAGGTGTTGGAAGATCGGGGGCAGGTGGACAAGCGCTATCTGCTGCTGGTGCACGGGGTCTTGACTGAGCCGCTCAGCCTGCGCGCGCCCTTGGACATGGCCAGGCGCACCCGCACCCGCGTGCTGCCTGGCGAGGCCGAGCCCCTGCGCTGGACCGAGCTGCGCCCCTTGCAGGTCCTGGGGTCGGAAGCTGCGCCAGGTTGCGACGGGCTCGCGCCGGGGAGCGCGCCCTGCACCCTGGCCCTGGCCCGGATCCGCAAGGGCGCCCGGCATCAGATCCGCGCCCACTGCGCCGCGGCCGGATATCCGCTGCTGGGCGATGCCCTCTATGGGCAGGCGCCTGCCGACGCCCCCCTCTTTCTGCACCACGCGCGGGTCAGCCTGCCGGGCTTTGAGGCGCAGTGGCTGCCGGAGTGGCTGGCAAAGGATTTGGGAGAGGCAGGGGCACCCGCCGCTGCTCTAGTGCAGTTTCGCCTTGAAACAAGGCTCTGACCTGCAACACTGTTCCATTGTTGCAGGGAACTGCAGAAGAGCATTTACCCTTTTTCAAAGTATAAATGCTCTAAAGGCCGTGGAACGCGCCGTAGAGTCCGTCGCAACGCCCGTCGGGGCAGTCCAGCCAGTCCCCTGAGGTCACGGGTTTACCCAAGGGGCGCGGCGCGTAGTGGAAGTAGAGCCAGGCCTGGAAGGCCCGGCCGTCCGCCAGTTCCACCGGCACCAGCTCGCGGTGGTAGCCCTCCCGCACCCCGTCGCGGTGTCCTTCCAGCTGGTCCAGGTCCACCAGCACCTGGCGGTCGTTGACCACGAAGAGATCGCCCCTGATGCGGGACTGGGCCGGTTCGCGATAGACGTAGGGAATCCCGGCCGTGAAGAGGCTGTAGGCTTCCACGGTGCGCCCCTGCCCGAGATGCAGGACCCCGGGGCGCTGTCGCAGGGCCCACCGCCAGTTGCTCAAGCCGGGGCGCAACGTCCCGTAGACAAAGAAGAGTTCGCTGTTCATGGCCTGATCCTGCTGCTTGCGCACTCCCTACACCTCCTTTGCCCTGGGCGCCAGTCCTCCCCGGCCCCTTATACCGACAGGGCCGGGAGGCTGTGCTCCGACGCCGCGCTCGCTCGCTGCGAAAACCTGCCGTCACGCACCGCAACCCCGGTTGCCGCCGCCCCCAGAGCAGCAGGCCCCGGCAATGCCCTTGCTGCGCCCCTGAAAGGCTTTGAGGTCGCGCCCCGAGAACACCGCCTCCAGGGCCTCGCTGATGAACCCCGAACAGGCGTGGGCCGCGATGTCGTGCTCTTCCAGAATGAGTTTGGGCGACTCGCCCATGGCTGCGGCCAGCACGGCGCGGCAGTCGCACAGCGAGGCGGCCAGCTCGGCCCAGCGCTTGGGACCGCAACCCGGGCGCGGGGTCTTGCGCTCTTCCACCAGGCGGAAGCCCTCCGGCCCCTGCTCCCAGATCTGCAGAGTGCGCGCCTCGCCCAGGTGCTGGTTCACCAGCATGCCTTCGCGCGTGGCCACCGCCACATAGGGCCGCGTCGGAGCAGGGGGCGGGGGCAGCACGCTGCAGGCCTCCAACACCGGCGCCAACTCGCCCGAGCGGTCCTTGCACAAAAGCCCCACGGCATCGGCCCGACAGCGGCGGCAGTGGGTCATCTGCTCCAGATAAGGGGCGCACTTGGCCCGAAGCTCCCGGACCTGCTCCCGCCCGGGTTCGGGCAATTCGGCAAAGGGCGTCCCGGCCGTGGGGTGCAGGGGGATGCAGTTGTGCAGCGTGGCGCCCAACTCCCCGGCCATGCGGGCCACCTCGACCAGGTGCGTGTCGTTGACGCCCGGGATGACGATGGAGTTGACCTTCACCGCGATGCCCCTGGCCACCGCCCCTCGAATGGCCTCCAGCTGCCGGGCCAGCAGCAGCTCGGCCGCGGCCTGGTCGCGGTAGAGCACGTTGCCGTCGCGCACGAAGCTGTAGATCTTGCGGCCGATCGCCGGGTCCACGGCGTTGCAGGTCACGGTGAGGTGTGTGACGCCCAGGGCCGCCAGCTCGTCCAGATGCTCGGGCAAGGCCAGACCATTGGATGAGAGGCAGAACAACAGGTGCGGATAGCGCTGCTTGAGCAGGCGCAGGGTGCCCAGGGTTTCCGGGGCATTGGCCATGGGATCGCCAGGCCCCGCGATGCCCGCCACGTTGATGCGCGGCTCGCGCTCCAGCACTTCCACCATGTAGCTCATGGCCTGCTGCGGCGAGAGCACCGCGCTGGTCACGCCGGGGCGCGACTCGTTGACGCAGTCGTACTTACGGTTGCAGTAGTTGCACTGGATGTTGCACTTGGGGGCCACCGGCAAGTGCACCCGGCCGCAGGAGCCCGAGGCGCCCTTGTTGAAACACGGATGACGGTTGGTATCCCTGGCGTTCATGGCGCGCTCCTTGGCTTAGAGATAGCCGTAGCCCACGGGGCTGTCGGTCTGGTTCTTGTCGAGAACGGCGTTGACGAGTCGGTCGAACAGGGCCAGGGCGCCACGGTAGCCGAGATGCTGCAGCCGCTGCCCCCCGAAGCGGTCGTGCACCGGGAAGCCCACCCGCACCAGGGGCACGTTCCACTCCCTGGCGTAGGTGTAGCCTTTGCTGTGCCCCACCAGCAGGTCCGGGGCCAGCTCCCGCGCCACCTCGGCGATGTCGAAGAAATCCACGCCCTGGCGCACTTCCGGCAGCACCCGGGCGTAGCCGTCCAGATTGGCGGTGAGCTGCCGCTTGTAGTCCTGGCTCAGGGCACCGGTGGCCACCAGCACCACGTGCACGCCGATCTCGGCCAGGAATCCGGCCAGGGCGATGCTCAGATCCTCCTCGCCGTAGACCACGGCCCGCTTGCCGGCCAGGTACTTGTGCCCGTCCACCAGGGCGTCCACCAAGCGCCCCCGCTCCAGGAGATGGCGCCGGGGCGTCTCGCGCCCGCTCAGCGTCTCCAGGGCCGCGAACAGGGCGTCCGAGGCGCGGATACCCAGGGGCAACCCCAGGCCGTACAGGGGCACGCCGCAGCGGTCTTCAAGGAAACGCCCGGCGCTGGGGCGCCCCAGGAGGCTGTGCCCGAACTCC
>CAZNSV010000010.1:0-19301 GCA_964575775.1 uncultured Desulfovibrionaceae bacterium | reverse complement strand
ACAGATCGACTTGGCCAGGGAGCGCCTGGCCAAGTACGTCCCGGAATTCGACCAGGAGCTCGACGCGTTCATGCTCGAGCTGCCCCAACTGCGCAGCGCCAAGGAGCAGCTCATGCTCTGGCGCTCTGGGGCCTCCGAACCCTGGGATTACCTCGCCCTGCAGAAAGGGGGCAGGGTGCTGCGCGACCGCCTGACCGAAGGGTTGGCCGTACCACACGAGCGGGAGCAATTACTCTCGGAGTTCATCCGGAGCGTGGAGGGCATTGCCGCAGAATCGCGTGCCCAGCTGGCGAACATCGAGGACCCGGAACTGCGCAGTGAGCTTGAGGAAACTCTGGGGAACCTGGAGGCATTGAAAGCCGACGTCCAGAAACTGTTGGTCGCTTTCCAACTCAGTCTGGCCCCGGCCAAGCGCCTGCAGTCCGAGCTTCACGAGGCAGAGATCCTGCTCAAGGACCTGCTCGCCAAGTCCTGGAAAGGCTACTACACCACGCCGCTGCCAACCTTTTTCAGCCCGGACCTGGCGCGGCGTTTGGGCCAACTGCGCGAGAACTGGCAAGACGATGCCCAGGAGCTGCACGAACTGCTGGCCATGGCCGGGGGCTGGCAGCACGTCTTGGACCAACTTGGCTCGGCTGGACTGCTGGCCGGGAGTTTGTTGCTCCTGGGGTTCTTGCTCCTGCGCATCCTCAAGGCGCGTCTGGGGCGTCACGGCCCTCTGGCGCAACTGCACGGCGCCTTGTGTGCCGCCGTCCTGGCCGTGCTGTTCTTCCAGATGGCCAGGCACTGCTCCTTCATCGTGTATGTGGTCTTTCTCTCCCTGGGGGAGATATTCCTTTCCGCAGCCCTGGTCTTTTTCGCGCGCTACCTGCGGGCCGGGCAGGAGCGCAAGGTGGGGAACCTGCGCACGCCCCTCTGGCCGTTGTGGTCGCTCTATGCCCTGGGCTTTCTGCTCAACGCCTGGCCCCTGCTGCCGGAGCTGCTGATCCAGCCGGTTCTGGCCCTGGCCCTGTTGGGGGCGTCGCTCTGGATGCTGCACCGCTCGCGGCTGGGGGACCCCTCGGAGAAGCTGGACCGCTTCCTGACGCGGTCCATGGGCTTCGTGCTGCTCGTGCCGGCAGTGGTGTCCATGGCCGGGCTGCCGCAACTGGCGGCCTTGACGGTCTCGATACTGTTCTACTTGCTCTTGGCCCTGCGCTTCGCCATCAGCGCCGTGCGCTTCCTGGCCAACTGGGAGGCGGGCATCGCCAAGGGCGGCACCCCGGTGCTCATGAGCATCCTGTCCGGCCTCAGCTTCCCGCTGATCTTCGCGGCCCTCCTGGTGCTCTTTCTCTGGCTGCTCAGCTCGCAGTTCGGGGGCGAGTACGTCTTTCTCGAGTTCTTCACCCGGGAGTACCATTTCCAGGCTTTTGCCATCAGCGCCAAGCGCCTGTTCATGATCATCCTGTTCTATTACCTGACCAAGGCCGCCATTGCCTTGAGCCGGGCCTTCATCCGGGACATGAACCAGCGACGCCCCTTGCTGCATCAGGGTGCCGTGGCCTCGCTCAGCACCCTGGCCAGCTATGTCTGGTGGGGAGTGTACTGCCTCCTGGTGCTCTTCCTGCTCGGCGTGTCCATGACCAGCGTGGCGGTGGTGGCGGGCGGCCTGTCCGTGGGCATCGGTTTCGGCCTGCAGAACATCGTGAACAACTTCGTCAGCGGGCTCATACTCCTGGTGGGGCGTTCCATCCAGGCCGGAGACGTGATCCAGCTGGGCGAGACCCTGGGCATGGTCAAGGAAGTGACCATCCGCAACACCCGTATCGACACCTACGACAACGTGACCATCTTCGTGCCCAATTCCGCCCTGGTCTCCAACCAGATCATCAACTGGAGCCACCAGGACCCCAAGGTGCGGCGGGAAGTGGAAGTGGGCGTGGCCTACGGCTCGGACCTGGAGCTGGTGCGCAGCCTGTTGTTGCAGGCCGCGGGCGAGGTGCCCAAGGTGCTGCGGCAACCGCCCCCCAGTGTGTTGCTGGCCAACTTCGGGGACAGCGCTCTGGTGCATCGGCTGCGGGTCTGGATCGACGATCCCGGCAACGCCTCGTCCATCATGTCCGAGGTGCGCCGCAGCATCGAACGCCTGTTCCGGGCGCACAACGTGGAAATCGCCTTTCCCCAGACCGACCTGCACCTGCGCTCCCTGCCCGCTCCGGCGGAAGGGGCCAACGAGGTGACGGGCGCCACGGCTGCGGAGTCTGCCGGGGCGACCACCGCGCCGGATCGGGAGCGGCAGGAGCTGCGGGCCTTGCTGACGCGGCTGCTCCGGCTGCTGGACAGCGGTGGGAAACAGCCTTAATGCGTACTGAAACTTTATCCATCGCCACGGAGGAAATACCCATGTGTACCGGATGCGGCTGCGGCCCCAAGAAAGAGTCCAAGTTCGAGAAGTTCATGGATGACCACGCCCACGAGCACGGCCATGCCCACGAGCATGATCACGAGCACGACCACGGGCATGATCACGGGCACGACCACGAGCATACCCACGCGCACAGCCACCCCCACGTCCATCCCCACGACCATGACCATGACCACGAACATGGCCATGACCATGATCACGAGCACACCCACACCCATGCCCATCCGCACGAGCACTGAGGGGTAGGGGGAGCGAGGGGGGGGACGGGAAGGCCGTTCTCAGTCTTCCGTGGCGGCGAGCCCGGGCAGGGGGAGTTTGAGGCGGTAGCCCATGGCCTGGGCCTGGGCGATGAGCTGCCCCTGCTCGTCCCGGACCGTGACGGTGTAGTTGAGCAGGCGGTTGCCGGGTGCCAGGGCGCGGGCTTCGGCCAGGAGCACGGCTCCCTTGGCGGCTGGAGCCAGGTAGGTGATGCTGAGGTTCACGGCCAGGGCCGCCTGGCCCTCGGCATTGGCGGCCACGCCGAAGGTGGTCTCGGCCAGGGCGTAGATGGCCCCGGCATTGGCCGTGCCAAAGGGGTTCAGCAGCTGGGGCGTCACGGTCATTTCCGCCCTGGCAAAGCCGGTCTCCAGTTCCAGGATGCGGATGCCCAGGTGCTGGGCCAGGGGGTTGGCCCGGTTGAAGTAGTCCTTGACCGCGGTATGATCCCTGGCGCTCATGCCGTGGGCTCCAGGTTCCGGCGCAGGGCGGCCACGCAGTCCAGAAACGCGTGGATGTTCTGCTCCAGGCCGCTGCCGTCCTCGGCCCGGGCAGCGGCGTTGAGGGTGCGCCCCCACTCGCTGAGCTCGGGATAGCCGTAGGCCGCGCCTTCGCCGTGCAGCTGGTGGGCCAGGCTGCGGATGGTGCGGAAATCGCGCCCTCTCAGGGCCATGAGCATGGCCTGGCCATGGTCGTGCATGGCCTCCAGAAACGCCGGGGCCAAGGCCTGGAGCTCCGGTGGTACCTCGCTGGCGTCTTCTCCCCTCCCTTGCGAACGCGGTTCTACCTGAGCCCGGGCGGGCACTTTTTCGGCGGTCACAGGCGCTGAGGCGGCCGTTGGAGGGGGTTGCGGTGCTGCGTCGCCCCCGCCCAGGGTCAGGGACAGGATGGCGCCGAACAGTTCTTCCCGGTTCACGGGCTTGGCCACGTGGGCGTCGCACCCGGCCTGGCGGCAGAGCTCCTTGTCGGGCTCCAGCACGTGGGCCGTGAGGGCGACGACCGGCGTGTGGGGCCCCCCTGTCTGGCGTTCGTGCTCCCGGATGGCGCGGGTGGCCTCCAGTCCGTCCATGACCGGCATCTGCACGTCCATGAGCACCAGGTCGAAACGGCTGCCCTTGAACTTGTCCAGGGCCACCTTGCCGTTGGGGGCCATTTCCAGAATGAAGGGGGTGTCCTTGAGAAAGGAGGCCACCACAAAGGCGTTGTACTCGGAGTCCTCGGCCAGGAGGATCCGCAGGCGCGGCAGGGGCACGGTGGGCATTCCAGGCCTATCCTCGCGGGGTTCGGGCAGGGGCTGTTCCTGTTGAGACAGGTGCAGCAACACCTGGAAGGTGCTGCCCTGCCCCTGGGTGCTGGTGGCCCAGATGCGCCCCCCCATGAGTTCCACCAGGCGACGGGAGATGGTCAGGCCCAGGCCGGTGCCGCCGAACTGGCGGGTGATGGTGTTGTCGGCCTGGCTGAAGCTGTCGAAGATGCTTTCGAGCTTGTCCGGGGCAATGCCGATGCCCGTGTCCGCGACCAGGAAGAGGTGGCTGAAGCCAGGGTAGTCCTGGCCGGCCGGGAGGACGCGGAAGGTGACACGGCCTTGCTGGGTGAACTTGGCGGCGTTGCCCAGAAGATTGTGCAGCACTTGGCGCAGGCGCGCGGGGTCGCCGTGCACCGGGCAGGGGGCGGGGATGCAGAGGTCCAACTCCAGCTCCAGATTCTTGCTCTTGGTCGAGGCCTGGGCAAAGTGCGCGGTCTCCTGCAGCAAGGCGTGGAGATCGAAGGGGATGTGCTCGAGGCGCAGCTGCCCGGACTCGACCTTGGAAAAATCCAGGATGTCGTTGAGCACGGCCATGAGCCCCTTGCCCGCGGAGTGGAACATCTCGGCGTATTCGCGTTGTTCGGCGTTGAGAGGGGTATCGAGGAGCATGTCCGCCATGCCCAGCACGGCGTTCATGGGGGTGCGGATCTCGTGGCTCATGGTGGCCAGGAAACGGCTCTTGGCCTGGCTGGCTTCCTCCGCCTCGAGCTTGGCCTGGTGCAGGGCCAGTTCCGCGCGTTTGCGTTCCTCGATTTCCGCGGCCAGCTCCGCGTTGCGTTGGGATAGCTCCTCGGTCCGTCGGGCCACTTCCCGCTCCAACTCGTCGCGATGCAGCTGCAGTTCCTGTTCGGCCTGCTTGCGGGCCGTGATGTCAGTGACCAGGGCGTCGATGCGGGCGATCTGCCCCCTGGCGTTGAACACGGTGTTGGCGTTGACCTGGACCCAGACCAGGGAATCGTCGCGGCGTTTGACGCAGGCTTCGTAGCCGGAGATCTGCCCCCGCTCGCCCAGGAGCTGGCGCAGCTCGCGACGCTGTTCGGCCTTGAAGGACAGGAACTCCTGCACGGTCTGCTGGGTGCTCATGGCCTCTTCGGGCGAACTGTAGCCCAGGATGCGGGCCATGGCCAGGTTCATGGCCAGAAAGCGACCGTCGCCCGTGGTCTGGCAGATGCCTTCCAGGGCGTTCTCGTAGAGGCTGCGGTAGCGCTCCTCGGACTCGCGCAGGGAGGCCTGCTGGGCTTGCAGTTGCGCGCTCATGTCGTTGAAAGCCACGGCCAGGGTGCCGATCTCGTCGCTCCCGTCCAGGGGGATGCGTTCGCCCAGCCGACCGGCCTGCACCCCGGCAATGGCGTTGCGCAGCGTGTCCAGGGGGCGCAGCATCAGCTTGCCCACCAGATGCAGCAGGGCGAAGGACGTGAGCAACAACACGGCCAGCACCATGCCACCGAAGAGCAGCAGATAGTGCGTGGTCTCGTTCTCCAGGGGAGTCAGGTCCGAGTACAGGGCAATGAAGCCCACCTGCTGGCCGTGGGCCGCGATGGTGTCCATGTGCAGGGCATAGTTGTGGTCCGCCGCCAGGGTGCGCAGGAACAGGGGGCCCTGCTCCAGACGGCTGCGCAGTACCTCGGGCAGGCTCGCGGAGGCAAAGGACGCGGTGCGCAGCACCAGACGCCCCTGCCGGTCGTAGATGGCCACGGCATCGATGCCCTTGAGCTCCGTCATGGTCTGCAGACTGAGCTGCAGGGCCTCGTGCTGCCCGGCAAAGAGTTCGTTGGCCAGGGACTCGGCGCTCTGGCGGTTCACGGCGGCCAGGAGCAGGTCGATCCGCTCCATGGCCGAGGCCCGGCGCTGATTCTCCATGGTGTAGAGGGCGGCTCCGAATACCAGGGCCACCAGGAGCCCCACGACCCAGACGGCCAGTGAGACCCGGAAGCGGATGCTGCGGCCGGTCTTGCTCAGGGGAGTGTCTCCGCCGGGTTGAAGGTCATGAAGGGGCGCAGGCCTTGCGCCGTGACCTCGAGGATCACGGCACCTTTTTGCGGATCACCGTTGGCGTCGAAGCGCACTGGGCCGGTGGCGCCGGTGAAGTCTTCAGTCTGGGCCAGGGCCTTGCGCAGGGCCTCGCGGTCCGGTGTCTCGGCGCGCTGGAGGGCGTCGGCCAGCAGGTACACGGCGTCATAGGCCAGCACCAGGCCGGAGGTCAGGGTCTGCTCCTGGCCGAAGCGCCGCACCAGGGCCTGGGAGACGGGGTTGTCCCAATCCGGGGACCAGTGGACGCACTGATAGATGCCCTGGCCAATCTCCTCGGCCAACTCGGCCGCGGGGATGCCCTCCCAGCCGTCGCCCCCCAGGGCCGGGGCCTGGAAGCCGCTGCGGCGCAGCTCCCGGATGATCCGGCCGCTCTCCTCGTTGCCGGGGATGAAGAACAGATCGGCCTCGCTGGCTGCGGCCTGGGCCACCAGGGGCGCCAGGGTGTCCTTGCGGTGCAGGTCCATGGCCTTGTAGGGCAGGCGGGCCGTCACGGTGCCGCCCAACTCGGTGAAGCGGCTGGCAAAGGCGGTCTCCAGCCCCAGACTATAGTCGCTGCCCACGTCCACGAAATTGATGCTGCTGCGCAACCCCAGGACATTGTAGGCGAGATGGGCCAGGACCTGCCCCTGAAAGATGTCGGTGTAGCACATCCGGAAAATATAGTCCCCGGCCAGGGTCACCGAGGGGTTGGTGGCGATTTCAGTGAGCAGGGGCAGGCGCCGGGCCTGGGCCTCCCGGGCCGCAGCCAGGGCCTGGGAACTCCAGCTGGGGCCGAGCACGGCCAGGACCCCGGCCTTGTCCGCCTGCTCCACGGCCTGCTTGGCGCCGATGGGCGTGCTCAGGTTGTCGAAGAGCATCAGTTCCAGGGGGCGCCCCCGAACCCCACCTGCGTCGTTGAGCTCCTGCACGGCCAGGCGCGCCCCTGCGAGGGACAGGGACTGGCCCGGGGCCGACGGACCGCTGGCGGCGTACAGGGCGCCGAGCTTCCAGGTCTCGGCCCGGGCAGGGGTGGGATGCCAAAGCGTGAGAACCGCCCCTAGCAGGAGCAGCAAGGCTCCGGCGCATGCGCTGCCCGTAGCGCGGGCAAGGCTCCACCGGGCAGGAGAGGGGGGGTATGCGCTGTCCGGGCCGGTGCGGTGGCGCAGGCCCGAAGCAGGGCGTGGTTTCTTGGGCATGATGCCTTCTCATTGCACCAGAACCGTGGAAAACTCAATGCCTCAAGGTCAGCGCTCCAGAACAAGAGCAAGATGGAGACCCGATGGCGTCGCAAGGGGGGCGAGACCGTCCTGGACCAGTCCAGCGCAGCGCAGGCCTGAGCCGCACCCCATGTCGACCTGCTGCACAGCGCCGTGGCGCAAAGTGGATGGGGGCTCACCGCATTCCTGTGCGCTTCGCGCTTGCTTCCCCCCCTGCTTTTGGTGTAGGCCCTGCTAAGTGGGGTCAAGTCCGCAGCATGAACGTCATCAGTGATTGTTTCAATGAATTATAAGCAAATCAAGATACTTGTGGTTGATGATGCCCGTGTGGCGCGCCAGATTCTCAAGAACATGCTCAAGGAAATCGGATTCGCGGGGCCCATCCTGGAGGCCGACGGCGGCAAGAACGCCGTGGAAGTCCTGAGCCGGGAGCGGGTGGGGCTGGTGCTCTCCGACTGGAACATGCCGGGCATGTCCGGCCTGGACCTGCTGCGCCACGTGCGCGCCTCGGCCAGCTACGGCTCCACGCCCTTCATCATGGTCACGGCGGAACGCATGGAGCAGAACGTGGTGCAGGCGGTGCAGGAGGGCGTCTCGGGCTACATCATGAAGCCCTTCGGCGCCAAGGAACTGGAAAAGAAAATCAGGCAGGCGCTGCGGATCGAATAGGCCGTGTTTCAGGCCTGAGCGGCAGCCGCCGGGAGAATCGCTGACCAAGGGGGGGGAAAGCGTCCTCGGAAGCGGTGCGACTCTGCTGGGAGCAGGCAGCAGGGCGTGGGAGGGAGGACTTCGTGAGCGGCAAAGTGGACATGCGCATCAAGCAGTACGAAACCACGGTGGTGGATTTCATCCGCAAGGAGCAGGGGTTTTTCGTGGTGGCCACCCACGACAACACCTTCATCAGCATCCTGCGCAGCACCATCGCCAAGCAGTTGGCCGTGGGCGACGACTGCGTGGCCACCATCCTCGACGAGAACCAGATCATCAAGGCCGTCAAGGACGCCACCACACGTCGCAAGCGGGTCCTCTTGTTCATCGAGCGCGTGCTGAACAACAAGGAGACCGGCTTTCTCATCAAGCAGATCAAGGAAGCCTTCGAGACCACCAAGATCGTGATCCTCACCGCCGAGGCCGACCGGCAGCGTCTGGTGCTGCTGCACGAGATCGGGGCGGACAATTTCATCTCCAAGCCCATCTCCATCAACACCCTCATCGAGAAGATTGCCTTCACCATCAAGCCTCAGGGCAAGATCGGCAAGCTCATCGACGCCGGCAAGCTCATGGTTGCCAAGGGCGCCCACGAGAACGCCCTCAAGGTGGCTCGGCAGGTGCTGGAGATCAAACCCAACAGCGCCGCGGGCTACCTGATCATGGGCGACGCCTACCGCGGCCTGGGCAAGAAGGACAAGGCCGTGGAGGCCTACGAGGCGGCCAGCGACAACGCCAACATGTATCTCGAGCCCCTCAAGAAGTTGGCCGAGTTCTTCGAGGCCGAGGGCGACCAGGAGCGCCAGCTCGTCTATCTCGAGAAGCTCGACCGCCTGAGCCCCCTCAATGTGGAGCGCAAGGTGGACATGGGCGGCATCCACATGAGCCTGGGCAACGAGGACCGCGCCGAGGAGCTCTTCGACACCGCCCTGACCCAGGCCAAGAAGGAGGCCCTCAACTATATCGAGGAGGTCTCCACCAAGATCGGCAACCTCTACGCCAAGACCCACCCCGCCAAGGCCGAGGGCTACTATCGCCGCGCCCTGGAGGCCAAGGGGGGCATGCTCGGCAAGGGCGACATCAAGACCTTCACCCTTCTGGGCATCGCCCTGCGCAAGCAGGGGCGCTGGCAGGACGCCATTATGGAGTACGGCAAGGCACTCAAGATTTCACCGGACGATGAGAACCTTTTTTACAACTCCGCCATGGCCTACGCCGAGGGCGGGGACTACCGCCAGGCCCAGCGCTACCTGGCCAAGGCCCTGGAGCTCAATCCGCAGTTCTACCGCGACGACGCCGTGCTCTCCTACAACATCGGCCTGATTCTGGCCAAGTCCGGCGCACGCTCCAAGGCCATGCACTTCCTGGAAAATTCCCTGCGCATCTCACCGAATTTCGAGAGCCCCAAGAAGCTCCTGGCCAGCCTCAACGCCTGAGTTCCCTGCGGACGGGGGTGCGCTTCTCCTCGGCCGGATGCCCTCTTGTCCTGCAGGTGTTTTCGGTATAGTGAGGGGCATGGGCACCCCACAACAGGCCTTCACCACCTATCTGCGCCAGCACGGACACAAGCTCACGCCGCAACGGGAGCTGATCCTGGAAGTGTTCCTCGACATGGGCGGGCATCCGGCCCCCGAGGAGCTGTACACGGCCGTGAAGCAACATGACCGCTCCGTGGGGCAGGCCACGGTCTACCGGACTCTCAAGCTGCTCACCGAGGCCGGAATAGCCAAGGAACTGCACTTCGGCGACGGGTTGACCCGCTATGAACACAAGCTGGGGCAGGAGCACCACGACCATCTCATCTGCGAGCAGTGCGGCAGCAAGGTGGAGGTGGTGGACCCGCGCATCGAGGAACTGCAGGAAGAGCTGGCCGCCAGGCACGGCTTCAAGCTCACCGGCCACCGCATGTACCTCTACGGGCTCTGCAGTCAGTGCCGCGCGAGCAAGGACTGAGCCCCGGCAACGCAGGGGCCGGGCTCCCTATTCAGCCTGAAAATCCACCCGATATTTCTTGAGAAAGCCTTCCGGATGGTAGGAGAGCTTGGCCTTGCGCAGGCCCGGGTCGTCCAGGTCCTGCTCCCGGTTCACCAGGCGGAAGCTCCCGTTCTGTGAGGCCAGGAACATCTGGTTGATGGCCTGGTACACGCCCTTGTATTCCAGCTTGCCTTTCTCGAAGTGCACCACCAGGGACTCGTCGTCCAGGCGTTCGGCCACGGTGTAGGCCACCATCACCCCATCCACGTGCAGGCTGCCCCCGATGAGCCCCTCGATGCGGTCCCAGTGCTGCATGACCCGGGCAATGGCCTGGTTTTCGGCCACCAGGGCCGGGGCCTCGCGGCACTCGTGCCACTGGCACCATTCCTGCTGCATCTGCAGGGTCGCCTCGATGCAGTCCGCGTCCATGGTCTTGTAGACGTGGTTGTAGTGCTTCTGGAACTGGCGCAGCAGGTTCTTTTTCTTGTGGTACTTGTTGCCGGAGAGTTCCACCAGCTCGTGGACGTTGTAGAGGTAGTCCCAGTGCCCCCGCGCGGGATTGACCAGCACCCGCCCGGCCAGGCGTTCCTGGAGTTGCAGCACCAGGCGTTCCGGGACCCGGGTCATGCTCAACCCCTGCTGGACCAGGGCGCAGGCGTCCCAGTCCAGATCGTCCCAGGGACCCACGGGTGCCCAGTACAACAAGGAGGGGCGGGTCTGGCGGATCCAGACGCAGCCGTGGGCAAAGGTCCACTCCAGCCCGTATTCCTCGGCCCAGCCAAAGATGTTGGCGAAGCTGTAATCCGAGGCCTTTTGCGGGCACAGGGCCAGATGCTCCAGGTAGGCCTTCTGCTCTTCCAGCCGGGGGGGCGTGAAATCCAGGGTCATGGCCCGTGGGCTCCTTTGCGCTTGTCGGGGGCGGACGCACGCAGGCCGAAGCGCCCCCATTCCTTGAAATGGAACAGATACCACATCACAGCGGCCTGCAGGGCCTGGGAGACAAGCATGGCCACCCAGACGCCAGAGCTTTCGCGCCAGTGGATGTGCCCCAGATAATAGGCCAGGGGCAGCCGCACCAGCCAGGTGCAGGCGCCGAAGACCATGAGGTTGTAGAGCGTGGCCCCCGCACCCACCATGACGCCGCTGAGGATCATGGTGCAGACCGTGAACGGGATGGCCAGCACATTGTAGAGGAGGTAGCCGCGCATCTGCGCCCGCACCAGGGGCTCGGTGCTCAGCAGGTGGCTGACGGGCTCCACGAACTGCCAGAGGGTCAGGGCCAGCAGGGTGATGCTGCCCACGCCGATGCCCAGGATCTGGTAGGCTAGGCGCTTGGCCTCGTCCGGGCGGCCCGCGCCGATGCAGTGCCCCACCAGGATGGAGGCGGTCATGTTGAAGGCAAAGGCCGGGAGAAAGAGGATGGCCTCCACCCGCAATCCGGCGGTCATCCCGGCCAGGGCCGCCACGCGCTCCATGGGCAGGGCCGCCACGATGGCGAAGAGCACCAGGTAGCCGGTCTGCCAGACCACCTGCATGGCCCCGGCGGGCCAGGCCACCTTGAACAGGTAGCCCCGGGCCTTGCGCGCCCAGCGCAGGCCGGGCCAGGTCTCGGCGCCCAGCAGCCCCCGGCGCCGCAGCAGCACCAGGTTGCACAGGGCCCCGGCGCTGATGGAAAAGAAGGTGGCCCAGGCCACGCCCTTGTAGCCCAGGTTGGGGAAGCCCCAGAGCCCCAGCCCCAGCCCGAAGTCCAGCACCGTGTTCACCGCCGTGACCAGGATCATGGCGTAGAGCGGCAGCTGCACCAGCTTGTAGGCCCGCAGCACCGCGTTGCTCACCAGCAGCAGATAATAGGGGGGCAGGGTGATCAGGTACACGGCCAGGAAATATTCCGCGAGGTGGCGAATCTGCTCCGGCACGCGCAGGAGCAGCAGCAACCACTCCTGGCACAGCAGGCCCAGGAGCATGATCACCAGGCCGCCGCCCAGGCTCAGGCAGAGCAGCAGCCCGGCATAGCGCCTGGCCCTGCGGGCGCGCCCCGCCCCCAGACTCTGACTCACCGCGGCCACCCCGCCGTTGGCCACGGCCATGGCCAGGATCAGCAGGAAGAGCATGCACTGGGTGATGAGCCCGAAGGAGGCCTGGACCTCCTTGCCGATACGCCCCGCCACGAGCACGTCCACGAAGCCGATGAAAAAATGCACCAGCATCATGAGCATCTGGGGCCAGGCCAGACGCCAGATGTCGTGCCAGGAGCCCAGGCGCGGCAACGCCGCTGCGGGCGCCCCTTGCTGGGGGCTGGGGGATTGGGTGCCGTTGCTGGTCATGGGGGTCCGGGCGCAGGGCCTGAGGTCAACTGCGGGGCGCGATACTGCTACAGCTGCGCCTCGCGGTCAATGCCCGGGAGGCGTCGGAGTCGCATCCCGGCTTATCAGGGGTGCAAGGGCTTGAGCAGGACGTTGTAGAGCCGTTCGTTCCACTGCAGGGGCACCCGCACCTCGGTCAGGGTGTCGCCCCGGGTGGGGTAGCTCATGACGAAGCGGCCGTTGAAGAAGAAACGCAGCTGCGCCCCTTCCTTGATGAGATAGCAGTCGTTGAAATTGGTCGCGTTCTCCCAGGGGAAGAGGTCGGACTTGCTGGTGCGGGAGCGAAACTGCGCCAAGGGGCGCTTGTTGTCGTCCAGACTCACCACATAGACCACCTGCTCGAAGCTCTTGTTGGCGAAGTGCAGCCGAAACAGCTCCACCGGGGTGCTGTAGAGGAAGTCGAAGCCCTGCTCCTTGCGGACGAAGACACGCAGGGAGAAGTCCGCCCCCGCCTGGAGAGGGATCACCGCCATGGCCCCGTCACGGCTGTTGGGGCCCAGGCTCTTGCCGTTCTCGTCCCGAAAGACCACCATGTTGGGGCCGAACTGCAGAGCCTGTTCGCCCTGGGCAAAGGTGGACAGGTCCAGGGACCAGGTGGCGGCCAGGCGCTTGGCCAGGGACTGCCCGGCGGCCTCACCGGCCGGAGGGGGCGGTTTGGGCAGAAAGACCCCCAGCTCCAGGGGCGAGAGCTCCACCTGCATGTTCAGGCAGTACACGCTGTTGCCTGCGCCGCCCAGCTGCCCGTACACCCCGGCCTGCTGCAGGAGCTTGTCCCGCTGGGTCTTGGGCGGAGCCGCACCCGGGGCCAGGTTCTGGATGATGCGCTCCAGCGCGGCTTGCCGGGCCGTGGCGATGAGGTCGTCCTCGCTCAGGTCCGGCTGCTGGAAACAGAAGTTCTCCAGGCTCACCACCCGCGGGGTCACGGACTGCACCTGCTCCGCCGGGAGCGTGGCGGTCAGGGCCACGCAGAGCTCGCCGAAGATCTGCCCGTTGTAGAAGCGGGGCTCCCCCTGCACCTGCATGCGGTCCGCCACGGCCTGGCCGAAGCTCACGGGCAGTTGGGCCTGCAGCCCGCTCTGGTGCTGCCCGGCATAGAAACGCGTGAAGAGCTGGTAGGCCGCTTCGGCCCGGGCCTTGTCCTCCAGCTGCTTGCGAAAGCGGGTCAGGTCGGCGCCCTGCTGCCCGGCCAGGGAGTCGCAGACCGAGACCTGCACGGAAAAATCCTGGTCCGCGGCAGGGTCCTTGCCAGCGCTGCTCAGCACCCCCCGCTGCGGTTTGTAGCTCTGCAAGGGCGCCAGGGAAAAGGGCGCGCCGAAGGTGGGCGCCGCCCCACCCAGGGGCGCGGGTGTGGCCAGGGTGGACCCGGGAGGTGGGGGCGGTGGCGGCAGGGGCAGAGGACCGCCCGCCGCTGGGGCGTCACTGGGGGGGCCACTGTCCGGGGGCGGGCCGTCGCTCCCAGACCAGGGGGGCGGAGGGCCGGCGTCGTCCGCTCCAGGGGGCGGACCATAGGAGTCCGCTCCGGGCGGCGGGCCGTCGGACGAGCCCGGCGGCGGAAAGGTCGTAGCGTCACCCCCGGGGGGAGGGGGCGAATCCCCGGGTGGGGGCGGCGGCGCCCCATCGGATGGCCCGGGGGGCGGTGGCAACAGGGTGGCGTCCGCCCCTGGCGGTGGCGGCGGCGGAGGCTGGTCTTGACCCCAAGCAGGTCCCAAGACTGGTACGGTCAGCGCCAGCAGCAGGAGCGCCAGGCACGCCACTCGGCACAGGCTCTGGCGCCTCATGGGCTGCCTCCGTTGCCCCCTCCGGTCGAGGGTGGGGGCTGTTGCGCGGCCGGAGCGGCAGCGGGCGCGGTGGCCGGACGGTGGCGCCACTTGCGGGGGGACGGCGGGGGCGGACTGGTGTGCCGCACCAGCTCCACGGAATAGATGCGGGTCTGGGCCAGCATGGGCAGGGTGATGTCCTGGAGCTGGCGCCCCTGGGATGGACCGCTCTTGACCAGTCGGTTGTCCACGTAGAGCCGGGCCTGGCCGTTCATGCGCTCGATGCGGTACTCGTGCAGGGTGCCGGGGCGCGGAAAGGGGATGGGGTCCGTGTCCGCGTTCAGGAAATGATACCCGGCCAGGATGTTCCCCTTCTTGTCCACCTGCAGCTGCACGGCCAGGATGTCACGGATCCAGTCGTAATAGGTCAGCTGGAGGATGGGAATGGGCTTGGGCCACTCCTGCTCCCTGGGGGGGAGGGGCAGGTCGTGGCTGAGCCGGATGGTGAGCACGAAATTCACGATGTCCTGCTTGGCCAGGGGCAGCTGGGGGCGGGGGTGCCCAAACCTGGTGGCCGCAACCTCCAGGGTCGGCGGGGTCTTGCGCGGGGGACCCAAAGGGGCGCGCACGAACTGGGCCGGAGTGGGAGCCGTGGCCGCTGCCGGAGCCGCTGCCTGGGCCGCTGCCGGAGCTGGCGCCGTGGCGTTCTGCTCCCCGGTGGGGGGCGCTCCTCCGGCTGGTGTGGCGGCTGGCGTGGCGGCTGACGTGGCGGCTGATGCCGCTGGTGCCGCTGCGCTGTCAGTCGCCGCTGGTGTCGCAGTGCCTCCGGCTGGAGCAGCTGTGCCATTGGTCGCTGGTGCGGCAGTGCCTCCGGCTGGAGCAGCTGTGCCATTGGCCGCCGGTGTGGCAGAGCCTCCAGTCGGTGCCGAGGCCGGGGCGCTTGCCGTGGCCGCGCTGTCCTGGGCGGGGGGCGGGGCTGTGGCGCCGGAAGCAGGGGGCGCTGCGCTCCCCCCGTTGGCCGGAGCCGAAGCCGCTGGAGCCGCCGGAGCGGCCATGCCCTGATCCATTGTCTGGGGGGCAGAGGAAGCCGGTGCGGGGGCTGCGGCGGGTGCCTGGGCAGGATCCGCAGCCGGGGGCGGGGCGGAAGCCGCCGAGGCCGCTGTGGCGCCGTTGCCTGCCGAGGGCTGTGTGACTCCTGCCGGAGCTGGCGCTGTCGCTGCGGGGGCCAAGGTCGCGTCGGGTGCCGTAGTCGCTGCGGGTGCCGGGGCCGTGGCGTTCTGCTCCCCAGAGGCCTCAGGGGGCGCTGCCGGAACCACGGGCGCCGCCGCCGCATCCACCAGGGCCGTGATCACGGCCTTGCCTTCCAGCAGTCCGTTGAGGCCCAGAGTCTTGGTGCCCATGGCGTTGCGCACCACGGCCACGCCCTCGCCCCATTCCAGGGGCAGCAGCGTGCCCACGGGGTAGGGGGCCAACTCGAGCCGGAAGGTGCGCAAGGAATCCGGGGGCGGCTGGGCGGCCTTGAGCTTGGCCTCGGCTGCGGCCTGGGTGGTCCGGGTGTGGTGCAGCTGGGCGGAAAGGGGCAGGTAGCGCGCCGTGAGCAGCAGGCAGTAGGTGTGCTTGGCCGCGTCGTAATGCTCCTTGGTCACGGCCACGGAGCTGAAGAGCCGTTCCAGATCCGCCGGAGGCAGGTCCGGCGGGACCAGCTCCCCGAGAATGTCGCGCAGGGCCTGGGTCCGGGCCTGGGATTTGAGCAGGGGCAGTCCGGCCCCCTGCTGGCTGAGGCATACGCTGCGCTGGGCCTGCCAGGGCAGGAGCCCCTCGCACCCCTGCTCCTGCAGCCCGCCCTGCAGGGACACGCAGAAATCCCCGGGGTTGGGGCCGTTGGCATAGCCCTCGCGGTCGATGCGCAGGCAGGCCAGGCTCTTGGCCGCGGGGTCGCCCCCAACCTTCAGGAGCTCCGCCACCAGGGCCTTGTCTCCCGTGAGCTGTTGCAGGAGCAGGATCTGCCCCTGCTGGTGCAGGATGTCCTGGAGCTGCTGCAGGGTCTGCCCCGGATACTGGGCCGTGGCCAGGCAGGTCGCAGCCTGCAGGGCCTGGAGGCTCTGGACGGCGGTGGCCGGTCCGGCGCTGTCCTGGCTGGGGAAGTCGGGCCGGGTGACCACCTGCAGGGGGCCCAGGTCCTCACCCTGCTGCGGGGGCGCGCCCTCGGGCCCAAAAAGCCAGCGCTCCAGCTGGGCGCAGGCCGGACACAACGACACCAGCACCAGCAGGAGCAGGCCCATCCAGATTCGGGGGCAGGGGCGTTTTGCGCGCAAAGGGCTCATAGGTTTTGCGCGGCATAGTGGACGATATCGGGAAAAAAAGCAAAGGGCATTGCCCGGCGTCCGCTCCCTATTCGTCCTGCCCCCGCTCGTCCACGATGCGTTTGGTCTTGGCATGGGTGCGGGGCAGGCTGCCGTGGGGGACCACCTGCACGTCGCAGCGCGCCAGGAGGTGCTTGTGCAGCGAGCGCCCCACCGCCTTGACCAGCCCGGATTCCTCGTCCGGGGTGGCGTCGGTGACGCCCTCGCGGCGCTCCACCTCGATGTGCAGCATGTCCAGCCCCTGTTGGCGGCGCAGCACGATGCGGTATTCCGAGGACAGTTCCGGGAACTGCCCCAGCACCTCGGCGATCTGCCCCGGATAGATGTTCACCCCACGGTAGATGATCATGTCGTCGGAGCGCCCCAGAATGCGGTCGTGGCGGGGCAGCCGCAGGCCGCAAGGGCAGGGGGCGGGCAGGATGCGGCTCAGGTCCCGGGTGCGGTAGCGGATCAGGGGCGCGGCCTCCTTGCAGAGGGTGGTGACCACCATCTCGCCTATCTGGCCTTCGGGCACGGGCTGCAGGGTCTCGGGGTCCAGGATCTCCAGGATGAAGATGTCCCCCCAGTAGTGCATGCCCTGGTGGGCGCCGCACTCCAGGCCGGTGCCGGGGCCGTAGAGCTCGGTGAGGCCGGGGATGTCGAAGCTCTCCTGGAGCCCCAGCTTTTCCTCGAAGGTCTTGCGCATCTTGGGGCTGTGGGTCTCGGCGCCGAAGATGCAGCGCTGCAGCTTGAGCTGGTCGCGCAGGCCGCGCTTCTCGATCTCCTCGCCCAGGAGCAGGGCCATGGACGCGGTGGAGCAGAGGCAGGTGGCCTGCAGGTCCACCAGGAGCTGTACCTGCAGCTCGATGAGTCCCGGGCCGATGGGCAGGGCCATGGCCCCGAAGTGCTCGCAGCCCAGCTGGAAGCCCGCGCCCGCGGTCCAGAGGCCGTAGCCCACGGTGATCTGCACCCGGTCCCGGGTGGTCAGTCCGGCCAGCTCGTAGCAGCGGGCGAACATGTGCTTCCAGGTGTCGATGTCTTTCTGCGTGTAGGCCAGGATCTTGCGCTTGCCCGTGGTGCCGGAGCTGGCGTGGATGCGCACCACCTGCTCCTCGGGCACGGAGAGCAGCGGCAGGGGGTAGCCCTCGCGCAGGTCCTCCACGCTGGTGAAGGGCAGCTTGCCCAGGTCGTCCAGGCCGCGGATGTCGCCGGGTTCGACGCCATGCCTGCGGAAGTGCTCCCGATAGAAGGGGCTGTTGGCCGCGGCGTGGGCCACGGTCCAGAGCAGGCCCTCGGACTGGCGTTGACGCAGCTCTTCGGGGCCGAGGTCGGGCAGGAAGCGGTACGCTTGGCGCATGGGAGCACTCCGGGCGCGGCTTGTGCCGCGCGTGAATTTTCAGTACACCGGCAGTCAGCCCCGGCAAGGGGCGGTCAGGTTCCATCGCGGCTGCTCCCAGTACGGGAAAAGCCCGCAGCACAGTGCCCCGCAACGGGGCGGCAAGTCAAGGAGCGAACGACACATGCGCATATTGGTGGTGGGCGGGGGCGGACGGGAGCACGCCCTGGTCTGGAAACTCCGGCAGAGTCCCCTGGTGCGGAAGATCTACGTGGCGCCCGGCAACGGCGGCACCGAGACCCTGGCCGAGAACGTGCCCCTCAAGGATGACGACATCCCCGGTCTTTTCGCCTTTGCCAAGGAGCAGCGCATCGACCTGGTGATCCCGGGGCCGGAACTGCCCCTGGTCTTGGGGCTGGCCGACGCCCTGGCCAAGGCCGGGATTCCCTGCTTCGGTCCCGGGGCCTTTGCGGCCCAGCTCGAAGGGAGCAAGTCCTTTGCCAAGCGCATCATGGAAGAGGCCGGGGTGCCCACGGCCGGGGGGGAGCTGTTCGAGGACCTCGAAGCCGCGCTGGCGCGGGTGGAGGAACTGGAGCCGCCGCTGGTGATCAAGGCCGACGGCCTGGCCGCGGGCAAGGGCGTGGTGGTGGCCCAGAGCCGGGACATCGCCCGGGAGGCCCTGCAGCTCTCCATGCGCAACAAGATTTTCGGCAAGGCCGGGGAGCGGGTGCTCATCGAGGAATTCCTGACCGGGCAGGAGGCCTCGTTCCTGGCTTTTTGCGACGGGGAGCACGTGCTCTGCCTGCCCTCGGCCCAGGATCACAAGGCCGTGGGCGAAGGGGACACGGGTCCCAACACCGGGGGCATGGGCGCCTATTCCCCGGCGCCCATCCTGCCCGACGCCCGCAGCGAGGCCGTGGCGGACCTGGTGATCCGCCCCATGGTGCGTCGCCTGGCCGAACTGGGGCACCCCTTCAAGGGCATCCTCTACGCCGGGCTGATGATCGCGCCTTCCGGCGAGATCAAGGTGCTGGAGTACAACGTGCGTTTCGGGGATCCGGAGTGTCAGCCCCTGCTCATGCGCCTGGATTGCGACCTGGCCGAGGTGATGCTGGCGGCCGTGGAGGGGCGTCTGGATGTCATGCGGCTGGCCTTGCGCCCCCAGGCCAGTGTCTGCGTGGTCCTGAGCGCCGGGGGGTATCCCGGCAACTACGAGAAGGGGCAGCCCATCAGCGGCATCGAGGCGGCCGAGGCCCTGGAAGACCTGGTGGTGTTCCAGGCCGGGACCGTACGCAAGGAGGGGCGTCTGCTCAGCAACGGGGGGCGGGTGCTGGGCGTCACCGCCCTGGGCAGCGACCTGGCCGCGGCCAAGGCCCGGGCCTACGCCGGGGTGGAGCGCATCCATTTCCCGGGCATGTATTACCGCAAGGACATCGGCGACAAGGGGCTGGCCCTGGTCCAGGGCGCGGCCCAGAATCAATCCGGAGCCTGAGCCGGATCCGCACACCTACCCAATTAAGGAGCGAATCATGACGCAGGTAGCCATTTTCATGGGGAGCATCTCCGACGAGGAGACCATGCGCCCCTGCGCGGATGAGCTGAAGAAGCTCGGCATTTCCTATCTCTTCA
>CAZNSV010000009.1:0-20172 GCA_964575775.1 uncultured Desulfovibrionaceae bacterium | reverse complement strand
GGAGGCCCGGCTGGCCCTGCAGCGCACCCGCACCCTGCGCGCCAAGGATGTGACCACCCAGTCCGAGCTGGACAGTGCCCAGCGGGCCTACGACACCGCCGAGGCCCAGCTGCGCATCCGCCAGAAGGCCCTGGAGGACACGGTGCTGCGTGCCCACTACGATGGTGTGGTGGCGCGCCGCTATGTGGAGAACCACGAGCCCGTGCGCAGGGACACCCCAGTAATTTCGCTGCAGAGCCTGGACACCCTGGAGGTGGTCTGTCAGATCCCCGAACGGATTATGGCCCGCTGGGGCGAGACTGTCCTGCAGAACCTCCAGGTACGCTTCGAAGCCGACCAGCTCTGGCGCGAGATGGAGCTGCGCGAGGTGAGCGCCGACGCCGACCCCGTGACCCGGACCTTCGCGGTGGTGGCGGCCCTGCCCGCGCCCAGGGACCTGAAGCTGCTCACGGGCATGACCGCCGAGGTCCGGCTCTCCCTGCCAGAGGCGGGGGGCGAATCCGGCGGCATGCTGGTGCCCCTGGCCGCCGTGGTCGGCGATAGCGACGGCGGTTCCTCGGTCTGGGTGGTCCCGGAAGAGCCTGGGCACCCGGTGCGAACCCGGGTGGAACTGGGTGCAATGCGCAACGACGGCGTGGTGATCCTCTCCGGGTTGCAGGCCGGGCAGCGGGTGGCCGTGGCCGGGGTGCACAGCCTGCATGACGGGCTGCTGGTGCGTCCCATGCGTGATGGCAGTGGGGGACTGGACTGATGCAACTCACAGCGTATGCCCTGCGTCACAAGACCGTGAGCCTGGTCTTCACCCTGCTGGTCATCGTGGCCGGGGTGTTGTCATACCAGTCGTTGGGGCGGTTGGAAGACCCGGAATTCACCATCAAGACGGCCGTCATCTACACCCAGTACCCCGGCGCCACCGCCCTGGAGGTGGAGCAGGAAGTCACCGAACCCCTGGAAGCCGCCATCCAGCAGCTGAAGCAGCTCGACGAGGTGAGCAGCATCTCCCGGGCCGGACTGTCCATCATCCACGCGGAGATCCAGGACAGTTACGACGGCCGGGAATTGCCCCAGGTCTGGGACGAGCTGCGCCGCAAGGTGGGCGAGGCGGCGCGCAAGCTCCCGCCCGGTGTGGCAGAGCCCCTGATCAACGACGATTTCGGGGATGTCTACGGTGTGTTCCTGTCCGTCTCGGGCGACGGCTACAGCTACCACGACCTGCGCAACATCACCAAGGACCTGCGCCGGGAGCTCCTGCTCTGCGACGATGTGGGACGCATCGACTTCTGGGGCCTGCAGACCGAGGTGGTCTACGTGGAGATCGACCGCGCCCGCCTGGCCCGGTTGGGCATCCCCGCCGCCACCATTCTCCAGAGTATCAGCACCCAAAACGCCGTGACACCTTCGGGAGAGGTGCAGGTGCAGTCCGAAGAAGTAAATCTTCGTGTCACCGGAGGCTTCGAAACCGTAGAAGCCCTGGAGGAGCTGCTGATCCCGGTCCCGGCCGGGAGCTGGGGCGAGAGCCGTATGTTGCGCCTCAAGGACGTGGCCAGCGTGGAGCGCGGTTACCTGGATCCGCCCCGCAGCCTGATGCGTCACAACGGCAGCCCGGCCGTGGGTCTCGGCGTCTCCACCGTGGCCGGGGGCAACGTGGTGACCATGGGCGACGCCATCAAGGCCCGGCTGGCGGAGCTGGCCGACCGCATTCCGGTGGGCGTGACCATCGAGCCCGTCTCCTTTCAGGCCGACACCGTGCGCGAGGCCGTAAGCGGCTTCGTGGTCAACCTGGTGGAGGCCGTGGTCATCGTGGTGGTGCTGCTGGTGCTGTTCATGGGGCTGCGCGAGGGGCTGATCATCGGCGCGGTGCTCCTGGTGACCATCCTGGGTTCCTTCATCCTCATGCAGCTCTGGGGGGTGGACCTGCAACGCATCTCCCTGGGCGCCCTGATCATTGCCCTGGGCATGCTGGTGGACAACGCCATCGTGGTCACGGAAGGCATCGTGATCAAATCCATGCAGGGGCAGAGTCGCGAGCAGGCCGCGGTGGAGACCGTGCGCGAAACGCAGTGGCCCCTGCTGGGCGCAACGGTCATCGCCATCCTGGCCTTTGCCGCCATTTCCCTGTCCAACGACGTGACCGGAGAGTTCCTGGGCAGCCTGTTCCAGGTCATCGCCGTGTCCCTGGGGCTGAGCTGGGTCTTTGCCGTGACCATCACCCCCTGGCTCTGCGTGGCGCTGCTGCCGCCCCAGAGCAAGACCCAGGAATCGTACCGGCACTGGATCTACCGGGCCTACCACGGCTTCCTGCATGCCTGCATCCGCCGGCGCGGCGCCACCCTGGCCCTGGTGGTGGTGTTGCTCGTGGCCGCGCTGTTCAGCTTCCAGTTCGTGGACAAGAACTTCTTTCCGGACTCCACCCGCCCCCAGTTCATGGTGGACCTCTGGTGCCCGGCCGGAACCCGTAGCACCGAGACCGCAGCCAAGCTGGAGCGCATCGAAGAACATATCCGCTCACTGTCCGGTGTCACGGACGTTACCGCCCTCATCGGCCAGGGCGCCCTGCGCTTCCTCCTGACCTACGACCCCGAGATGCCGGACAGTGGCTACGGGCAGCTGCTGGTCAGCGTGGCGTCCTACGAGACCATGCCGGAACTGATGCGGGAGGTGACACGGTATCTGGACCAGGAGCACCCGGACCTGGTGCACGGTGTTGAGGCCTTCAAGATCGGCCCGGGGGGCGGAGCCATCGAGGCCCGGTTCAGCGGCAACGACCCCCTGGTCCTGCGCGGTCTGGCCGAACAGGTCATGACCCTGATGCAGGAGCACCCCAACACGCGCACCATCCGCCACGACTGGCGCGAGCGGGTCAAGACCCTGGAAATGCGCATGGCCGAGGCACCCAGCCGCATGGCCGGTGTCACCCGCCCGGACATCGGCAACGCCATGGCCATGCAGTTTTCCGGCGTTTCGTCCGGGGTCTTTCGCGACGGCGACATCCTCTTGCCCATCATGCTGCGCCCCCCGCTGGCGGAACGCCAGGGTGTCAGCACCCTGGAAGACGTGCAGGTCTGGAGCACCGCGGCAGGCAAGGCCCTGCCCATCGGGCAGGTCACCGAGGGGGCCAAGGTCGTCTGGGAAGATCCGGTCATCCGCCGCCTCGACCGCAGGCGTACCATCACCGTGAGCTGTCAGCAACGCAGCGGCACGGCCATGTCCCTGTTCGAGGAGTTGCGCCCCAAGATCGAGGCCATTCCCCTGCCCCCGGGCTACCATCTGGAATGGGGTGGCGAATACGAGAACTCCAGCGACGCCAACGCCAAGCTCATGGCCAACGTGCCCATCGCCTTTGCCCTGATGTTCTTCATCACGGTGATGCTCTTCAACAACCTGCGCTATCCGTTGCTCATCTTCCTGGGGCTGCCCTTGGCGCTCATCGGAGTGGTGGCGGGGCTGCTGATGGCCGGACAACCCTTCGGCTTCATGGCCCTGCTGGGCTTTCTGAGCCTCTCGGGCATGCTCATCAAGAACGAGATCGTGCTGTTGGACCAGATCAACCTGGAACTGATTGCCGGGAAAACGCCCCATCAGGCGGTGCTCGACGCGGCCGTGAGCCGTGTGCGCCCGGTGTGCATGGCGGCCTTCACCACGGTGCTGGGCATGATCCCCCTGCTCTGGGACGCCTTTTTCGCGGCCATGGCCGTGACCATCATGGCCGGGCTGACTTTTGCCACGGCTCTGACCCTGGTGGTGCTGCCGGTGCTCTACTGCGCCCTGTACCGCATCCGGGAAGGGGTCGCGGCCGCTCCTGCCGCTCCACAACAAGACTCACAGCCCATTCCGCTCGAGACCGCATCCGAGTTGCGCTGAACCCGGGCCACGCCTCGGGCGATCCCACCCCGGCGGCACCCCTCTCAGGGCTCATTTCCGAGGGGGGTGCCCGCACCATCGCCCCGGGTCGCAACCCCGCCGAAAATGGAAAGGGCCGCATTGCGTGCGGCCCTCGAGGCGTGAAAGCAGGCACAAGCCCGGGCTATTCCGCTTCGGCAATCTCGTGCACGATGTCGATGAGCTTTCTGTCGCGGTCGGCCTGGCAGGCCTCGCCGATGGTCTCGGCCAGTTCCTCGATCCAGGCTTGGTTCATCTGCAGATCCCCGGTTTCACTGCTCAGGTAGCCGTCCACCCACATCAACACCAGGCCGATATGCTCGACTTTTTCGCTCAGGAGATCGTTGCAGGTGTACTGCCCCATATCGACGCCGGAATCCTTCTTGGCATGCACGGGCGCGACCAAGACCAGCAGTAAAATCACGGCAACAACGGAACTTTTCAGCATAATTTTGCTCCTTCGTCCGGTTGGACAGTGTGGATGCGCAACGACCGCCGCGACAAAGCATGACCAAGGGAGGCACTTACCCGCTTTTTGGACGTACCCACCCAGAAAGGATTTCGCATTCAGACATTGCGTCGGGATGCAGCACTTCCCATTCCGAAATACTCAGCGTGTCCTGATCGTCCATCTTCTCGTTCATACAGGCGCAATACCGGTGAATCACTTCCGAGGAAACCTTCGCGTCTTTGTTGTCCTCCATGCATTGCGTTATCCATTTGACATCATCAGACCCAGCCAATGCGACTTGTCCACAGACCAGCAATGAAAGAAAAAAAGTAAAGAACATCGCTACTTTCATCTTGCCCAACTCCTGTGCTTTATAAAACGCGTTGCCGGCGTCTCAGCTTCCCCCAGTCTGGGTTCTCCTGCCGTCTCCCGCTTTTGTCAAGATGAATTCCTGAAGCTGTCCGGTCCCGTTGCAGAACCCGGCGCAGCGCGAGACGCGACCCCCGCGCCCCCAGGGTCTGCTGGAGTTCCATCCCCTCAGGTGCTCTCACTATGGCCGTGGTCCCTGGCTCAGGGGGTTTCGCAGACCACCTCCCGGGTGGACCCCGGACCAGCCAAGGGGCGGAAGCACTTCCTGGTGCCGCCGCAGATGGGGCACCGCCAGGTTTCCGGCAGGGCGGCAAAGGCGGTGCCCGCCGGGATCTTGCCTTTGCGGTCGCCCTTGTCGGGATTGTAGATGTAGCCGCAATTGGTGGTCTGACATTGATAGGTCTCTTCGGGGCTGGCCATGAATCCTCCTGCAGTTGTTTGCGCCCCAAGAATGGGGCGGCTCCCACCAGCCCCCCAGGCACAGGGGAGACTGGTTTGCAATACAAACACCCTACCGTCTTGGGCAGGAAAATGGCAAACCCTTTTCGTACGGCACAATCCAAGTACTCGGCTTGGCTCATGGGATTGCGCACAAGCACCCCTCGGTGCTAGGGTGATAAGAAAGAACGGCCAGGCTGTTCGCCCCTTCCCTCCGCAACACCCCTCTTCCCGGGCTGGAGCACAGAGGCGCCGATGGTGTTCAGCGAGGAGCCGAGACCCACAGGGGGCAGAGGCAGACATCGTCAACCCCGTCCGCCCGAGACCAGAGCGCGGCGAAGCGCTGTCCTCCCTGACAGGGGACCCGTCCGGGCACAAGTGAGGGTGCGCCATGCAGAACCTGACCATGCTTCGCGAGCAATTGTTCAACTGCATCCTCGATGCCCGCCGCGATCTGGCTGCGGAACTCTTTGCCAAGGTGGCCGCGGAAAAGGACTATGCCCATGCGGTGCACGAGGTCCTGGAACCGGTGCTGGTGGAGATCGGGGAGCGCTGGGCCAAGGACCGCTTGTCCCTGGCCCAGGGCTACGTGGCCGGAAAAATCGCCGAAGACCTGCTCCTGAAGCTGGCCGTCCAGGCGCCGCAGGCGCCCGGCAAACGCAAGGGGCCGGTGGTGCTGGGCAACATCGAGGACGATCACCACGCCCTGGGGCGCAAGATGGTGTCCATCTTCCTCACGGCCGCCGGGTGGGAGGTGCTGGACCTGGGCAACGACGTCCCGGCCGAGCAGTTCGTGGACGCCGTGGAGCAGTCCGGCGCCCGCATCGTCGGCGTCTCGGCCATGATGCTGACCACGGCCCAGAACATCGCCGGAGTGCGCCAGGAGTTGGACCGGCGCGGCCTGTCCGGACATGTGCGGCTGGCCATCGGGGGGGCGGTCATCAACCTGCGACCCGAGCTGGTGGCGGAGCTGGGGGGCGACGGCACCTGCAACAACGCCATCCAGGCCCCGGCCCTGTTCGACCGGCTGTGGGAGCAGGCCCACGCCGCCCCAGGAGCGCTGTCATGAACTCCCTGGAGCGGGTTTTCGCGGCCGTGCGTGGCGAAATGGCGGACCGGCGGGCCTTTTCCCTGGTCCTCAGCCTCTATGGGGCCAGACTCACCCAGTGCCCCTTGAGCGAGTACTACACTCAGCCCCAACGCTACCTGGCGGGGCAGCGGGCCGTGGTGGAACTGTGCGATCCGGACATCCTCTTCGCCCCTTTCGCCCTGACCCTGGAGGCCCAGGCCTTTGGCTGCGAGCTGGTCCATTTCGAGACCGCGCCGCCCAACGTCAAGAAACCGGCCTGCCGGGGGCTGGCGGACCGGGCCGCCCTGCCCGACCCGGACCCCGAGGCTGATCCGGGCCTGCGCTACCTGGTGGAGTGCGTCCGGCTGCTGGCCGCGGAGTACGGAAAGGACAAGCCCATCGCCGCCCTGCTCACGGCGCCGGTGGACCTGCCTTCGCTCCTGGTGGGCATCGGCGACTACCTGGACGCCCTGCTCTTCGAGCCCGAGGCCCGGGCGGAACTGGTGGGGCGCACCAGCGACCACTTCGTGCGCCTGGCCAACGCCATGCTGGAGGCCGGGGCCAGTATCGTGGTCACGCCCATCATGTTCGCCAACCCGCGCCTCATCACGCCCCGCCTGGCCCAGGAGCACCTGCTCCCGCTGCTGGGCGCGGCCTATGCCCGGGTCAAGGGGCCGGTGGTCTTCCACCACGGTGGCAACTGCCTGTCCGGCTACCTGGAGTACTTCAAGGACCTGCCCAACGTGGTGGGTTTCGCCCTGGACCAGCGGGACAGCTTTGCCGAGGCCAGGCTCGTGCTGGGGCCCAACCCGGTGCTGCTGGGCAACCTCAGTGGGCCGCACCTGCCCGGCTACACCCCGGAAGAGGCGGGAAAGCGCACCCGGGCCATTCTGCACGAGCGTCGGGACGACCCCCACTACATCTTCTGCACCGCCAACGCCGACATCCCCTGGCACACCCCGCCCGAAACCCTCCTGGCCGTGCGCCAGGCAGTGCTGGAAACCGCAACGGGGAGCCCATGAGCGACCCGGAAACGCCCCTCACCGCGGTCTGCTGCGGCATCTTCCGCCGGGAGCTGGCCCAGCTTGACCCCCAGGTCTTGGGGGGTGCCCGCACCGTCTTTTTCGACTCCATGCTGCACATGCAGCCCGCCAAGCTGGATGCCAGGCTGACCAGACTCCTGGCCCAACACCCGGAAGAGCGGCACCTGCTGGTCTACGGCGACTGCAGCCCCCACATGCGCGAGCTGGCCGCCCGGCCCCGGGTCAGCCGGGTCCAGGGGGTCAACTGCTGCGAGATCATGCTCGGCCCGGAGCGCTACCGGGAACTGCGCCAGGCGGGCTTCTTCTTCCTGCTGCCGGAGTGGACCATGCGCTGGGAGGAGGTCTTCAAGCAGCAGCTGGGCTTCACGGACCAGAGTCTGGCCCGGGCCTTCATGCACGAAATGCACAAGGGGCTCCTGTACCTGGATACGGGGCTCACCCCAGTGCCAGAAACGACCCTGGCCGCGGTGGAAGCCCACTTCGAAATGCCCGTGGAGGTCCGGCAGATCGACCTCGCGCACCTGCAAACCGCTCTGGCCGAGGGGCTGGACAGGCTCCGGCATGTATGACCAGCAGCGGGACCACGCCGCTTTCGCCCAACTCTTCACCGACCTGGTGGTGAACATCCTGGCCCTGGCCGAATCCCCCGGCCAGTGCTGCGAGTACATCACCCGCCAGATCCGCGAACTCATCGGGGTGCGCACGGTGCTCATCCTGCAGTGCGCCCACCATGCGGGGGCTGCTTCCCACACCCTGCTCTCCGTGTTTCCCGAACGCCGCCGCGACCTGGGGCTGCACCCCGCCATGGAGCGTTTCGCCTGGCTCAGTCACGCCATGCGAGGAGCGACCTTCGTGGGGCCGGACAGCCCGCCCGAGCTGGGCGGCGAGATCCTGCGCGAACTGGACCTGGGTACCTCCGTGGTTCTGCCCCTGGAAAGTGCGGGCAGCCGGGTGGGGGTGCTCTTCCTCCTGGGGATCATGGACCCCCAGGGCATCGACTCCATCGTGCGCAGCCTGGACCAGCTCGGCCCGGTGCTGGCCCTGATCCTGCGCAACGCCTATCTCTACAACAACCTGGAGCAGGAGGTGCAACGCCGCACGGAGCAGCTGGCCCGTAGCGAAGCCACCTTCCGGGAGTACGTGGAGAACACGCCGGACGGCATTTTCATCACGGACCACACCGGCCGCTTTCAGGACGTCAACCCCGCGGCCTGCCACCTCTCGGGCTACAGCCGGGACGAACTCCTGCAACTGAGCATCCCGGACCTGCAGCACCCCGATGTCGGAGAGGAGGGGCGGCTGGCTTTCCAGACCCTGATGGTGAACAAACACGTGACCGTGGAGCTGCCCCACAGGATCAAGAGCGGGGACAAACGCTACTGGCAGGTCAAAGCCGTGGCCATGTCCTCGGGCAAGGTCCTGGGCTTCGTGTCCGACGTCACCGAACGCCGCCAGACCCAGGCAGAGCTGCTCCGGGCCAAGGACACGGCCGAGGCGGCCAACCGCGCCAAGTCCGAGTTCCTGGCCAACATGAGCCACGAAATCCGCACTCCCCTCAACGGGGTCATGGGCATGCTCCAGCTCATGGAGGCCACCGAGCTGAACCCCGAACAGCAGGAGTACGCCGGCATCGCCCTGCAGTCCTGCAAGCGCCTCACCCGGCTGCTGGCCGACATCCTGGACCTCTCGCGCATCGAGGCCGGCAAGATGAGCCTCCAGCTTGCGCCCCTGCAGTTGGACGAAGTCCTGGGCCAGCTTTCCGACCTTTTCCTGCCCATCGCCCGGGAAACCGGGGTGGCGCTGGAGTGCCGCCTGGACCCCGCCATCCCCCGGGTCCTGCTGGGCGACGCCACCCGGCTGCTGCAGGTGCTCACCAACCTGGTGGGCAATGCCTTCAAGTTCACCCCCAGCGGCAGCGTCACCGTAGAGGTCTCGCCCCTTCCCGCCTTGGGGGCGCAGCAGTACAAGCTGCTCTTTGCCGTGACCGACACCGGCATCGGCATCCCGGACGACAAGCTGGCCAACTTGTTCGAGGCCTTCAGCCAGGTCAGCCAGGGCTTCACCCGCAAGTACCAGGGCGCCGGACTGGGCCTGGCCATCTGCAAGCGCCTGGTGGAGCTCATGGGGGGCAGCATCACCGTGGACAGCCAGCCCGGCACCGGCACCACCTTCTATTTCACCTGCGTGTTCCGCCGCGAGGCTGCGGACGCGATCACGACGCCCCCAACCGTGCAGCAGCAGGACAACGTGCTCTACGCCCTGGCCGGGCTGCGCATCCTGGTGGCCGAGGACGACCTGATCAGCGGCATGGTGGCGGCGGAGTTGCTGCGTGTGGGCGGGGCCGTGCCCCGGTTGGTGGAGAATGGCCAGGAGGCGTTGGAGGCCTTGCAGGAGAGCCCCTACGACCTGGTGCTCATGGACGTGCAGATGCCCGTGCTGGACGGAGTCGCGGCCACCAAGGCCATCCGCTCCGGCGCGCTGGGCGCGGACAAGGCCGGGATCCCCATCATCGCCATGACCGCCTACGCCATGGCCGGAGACCGGGAGCAGTTCCTGGCGGCGGGCATGGACGGCTATATCGCCAAGCCCGCGGGGTTCGAGGAGCTGGCCCAGGCCATTGCCAAGGTCCTGGGGGCACGGGACCGCACCGCGTCCCAGGCCTGAGGGCGAACGCCCAAGAACCGTACAAAAGTCCTTCACAAACTCGTCTTGTTACGAGAACAAATCGACCTGCCCGGCCTCAGGAGCCATTGCCCAACACCTCGCCCATCACCCGGGTGAGCTCGTCCATGCTCACGGGTTTGGCCACGTAGCCGTCCATCCCGGACGCAAGGATGCGCTCCTGATCCCCGGCCATGGCGTAGGCGGTCATGGCGATGATGGGAATGCTGGCCCGGTCCGCACCGGCGTCCCCACGGCGAATGGCGCGGGTGGCCTCGATGCCGTCCAGCACGGGCATCTGCACGTCCATGAGCACGAGGTCGAACTGCTGCTCCCGCAGGGCCGCGAGGGCCTCCTGCCCGTTGTCCACCACCCGCACCGTGGCGCCGAGCTTGGCCAGGAGCCGGGCCCCCACCAAGCCGCTCACCAGGTCGTCCTCGGCCAGGAGCACGCGCAAAGGACATGGGGGGCGGTGCTGCCCCGCCGTGACACCCTTGGGCTGCGACCTGGTGGTTGTGGTCAGTTCCAGAGGAATGCTGCAGTAGATCGTGGTGCCCACCCCTGATTCGCTGTCCAGGGCGATGGTGCCGCCCATGAGCTCCACCAGGCGCTTGCAGATGGACAGGCCCAGCCCCGCGCCCTGGTGCTTGCGGCTCACACCCTGGGAGACCTGGGTGAAGGGTGCGAAGAGCGAGCCGATCTTGTCTTCGGGGATGCCCACGCCCGTGTCCGCCACCACGAAGAGCACGCGGCAGCGGCCCGGCAGGCAATCGGGCAGGACGGAGACCTCCAGGGACACGCTGCCCCGGGTGGTGAACTTGAAGGCATTGCCCACCAGGTTGCTGAGCACCTGGCTGATCCGTACCGCGTCGCCCACCACCAGGCGGGGCACGGCCTGCGCGATGTGGCAGTGGAACGCCAGCCCGGCTTGCTGGGCAATGGGCTGGAACAGGTCCTGGATCTGGCGCACGGTCTCCGGCAGGTCGAAGGGCTCGGCCTGGAGGCCCAGCTTGCCGGCCTCCACCCGGGAGAGGTCGAGGATGTCTGAGAGCAGGCTGGTCAGGCGTTTGCTGGACTGCATGCCCGACTTGACGTACTCGCGCTGCTCCTCGTCCAGGTCCGTGGTCTCCAGGAGCTGCAGAATGCCCAAGATGCCGTTGAGCGGGGTCCTGATTTCGTGGCTCATGTTGGCCAGGAACTCGCTCTTGGCCTTGCTGGCGGCGGCGGCGGCGTCCCTGGCCTTGTAGAGGTTTTCTTCCGAGCGCATGCGGAACACGGCCATGGCGAAGAGATGGGCCAGGGCGGCCACGGCTTCCAGGTCCTGCTCCGTGTAGTCCCGTTGGGAGTTGGCCAGGGCGATCTGGCCGAAGAGCTCCCCTTCGTAGACCGCGGGCATGGACAGGAAGCGCTCCAGGGGCACGTGCCCCTCCGGCAGACCGGCGGCGGCGGGATGCTGCGCGGGGTTGTTGGTGAAGAAGGGCTCCAGGGTGTTGAGGGCGTGGCCGTAGAGGCCGCCGTAGCCCTGCTCCCCCTTGGGGAAGGCCACGCGCTTGTCTTGCACCTGGCACAGGGAGCGGTCCATCATGGCCGAGAGGGTGTGCCCCACGTTGTCCCCGGTCTCGGGGTCGATGGAGGAGACGTAGCCGTGGGGGCTGCGGGTGATGCGCAGGGCGTGATTCTGCACCACGGCGGCAATGGCCGGGACCCTGGCCCCGGGCTGGGTCAGGGCCTTGGCGATGTCGGCCAGGGCCTGGTTCAGGGCCAGCTCGCGGCGCAGGGACTGCTCGGCCTCGGCCAGGCGCAGCTCGGTCTCCAGCTCGCGGAAGACCCGCTGAAAGGTCTCGGGCAACGAGGCGGTGAGGTTCACGCCCTTGGTGAGATAGTCCCTGGCGCCGAGCTTCATCATCCGCACGGCCACGCTCTCGTCGCCATGGCCGGTCATGGCCACGAAGGCCACCCGGCGCCCTTGCGCGGCCAGCAAGCCCACCAGCTCGGTGCCGGACATGTCCGGCAGTTCCTGATCCAGGAGCAGCACCAGTGTGGGATCGGCCTGGACCAGCTCCAGGGCCTCGCCGCCGGTCAGGACGCCCTGGACCTCGAACCCGGCACGGCGCAAGGTCTTCTGGGCCAGCCTGTTCAGCCCTTCGTCATCCTCCACCACCAGGATGCGCCGTTGCGGCGGGATGTACGGCTGCAGGCTCATTTAAACCCCTTCCACTCCGTTCAGGGTCGGCACCTGCACCACGGCCAGGAACAGCCCCAGCTGCCGGATGGCGTTCATGAAATTTTCGTAGTCGATGGGTTTGGTGATGTAGTTGCTGCAGCCCAGGGTGTGGCAATGGGCCACCTCGCGCGGGTCGTCCGTGGTGGTGATCATGATCACGGGCAGCTTGCGCAGTTCCGGGTCGGCCTTGACCCGCTCCAGCACCTGCACCCCGTCCACCTTGGGCATGCGGATGTCCAGGAGCAGAATATAGGCCCCTCCGGGTATCCTGTGGGGGCCCTCGCCCGCCTGGAACAGAAAATCCAGCACCTCCTGCCCGTCCTGGAAGTGCAGCACCTGGTTCACGATGCCCGCCCGGCCCAGGTTCTTGCGGATCAGCCCGGCGTGTCCGGCATCATCCTCGGCCACGAGGATCACCACGTCCTTGTGCATTGTTCGCTCTCCTCTCATGGTTCGGCCCCATCCTCCTCCACGGCCGGTAACGTCACGTAGAACCGGCTGCCGCGCCCCGGTTCAGATTCCACCCGGATTGCGCCGTTCAGGCGCCCCAGCACGCGCCGGACAATGGTCAGGCCCAGGCCTTCGCCGCTGCCCCGTGAGGGGTCCAGCCGATGAAAGATCTCGAAGATCTTATCCTGATAGGCGGGGGCGATGCCGATGCCGTTGTCCTCCACGCAATACTCCACCCAGCTGCCGAAGCGCCGCCCCTGGATGCGGATGACCCCGGGCCGATCTGGGACGAGATACTTCAGGGCGTTGTCAATCAGGTTGCTGAAGACCTGGCCCACTTGCACCGCGTCGCCCACACAAGGGGGCAGGTCGCCCAGCAGCAAGCGCACGCCGTTTTCACGAATCCTGAACTCGGTGGCATCCACGGCCCTGCTCAGGAGGGTCGCCATGTCCAGGCGCTCGAAGTTCAATGCCGCGCGCCCGGAACGCGAGAGGCGCAGCAGCCCCTTGAGCAGGGCGTCCATCTTGGCCGCGCTGGTGCGGATGAAGCCCAGGGCCTCGGGGATGTCCGCGTCCAGCATTGGGGCCAGGTCCGCGAGCAGGTCCGCCCCTCCGGGGGCCCCCTCCAGGGCCTGGCGCAGGTCGTGCATGGCGTGGTCCAGCTCCCGCGCGTAGCCGTCGATGTTCACCAACGGGGAGCGCAGGTCGTGGGAAGCCACGTACACCACTTGCTCCAGTTCGGCGTTCTTGGCCTCCAGGGCCAGGTTGAGCCGCCCCAGCTCCATTTCGGCCTTCCTGCGCTCCGTGATGTCCGAAAAGATGCAGGCGAACTGCCCCGGAGCGGGCCTGAAGGCCCGCACCTCGAAGAATTTAACCAGCTCGCGGGAATAGTTCTCGAAGTAGGCAGGTTCCCCGGTCAGGGCCACCCGGCCGTAGGTCTTGATCCAAAAGTCCTCGGTGCCGGGCAGGACTTCCCGCACCCGCTGGCCGCGAATGTCCTCGCCCCGCAGTCCGGTCAGGCGCTCGAAGGCCGGGTTCACTTCCAGGAAGCGGTAGTCCGTGGGCTGCCCCTGGTCGTCGCAAATGATCTCGTGCAGGGCGAAGCCGTCCAGCATCTCCCGGAACAGGGTGGCGTACTCGTGTTCCAGGCGGCGGCGCTCCGCCTCGGCCCGTTCGCGTTCGACGATGTAACGGGCCTGCAGCACGTTCTGGTAGGCGCTGTTGGAGAGTTGGTTGGCCATGGTGAACAGCACCTGGGCGATCTGCCCGAAGCGCTCCCGCGACATGGCCGGGACTTCCCGGAACGCGGCCGCGGCTGCCTCCTCGTCCGCACCGATGCTGCGGGCGTACTCCCGCAGCTTGTCCTCGCTCTGGGCACTGTCGCGCACCTGCCCGATGAGCCAGTTGGCCAGGTGTCGCTTGCCCACAGTGATGGCGGCTCCGGCATCCCAGAGCCCCCCGCTCATGCAGGGCTGGATGGTGGGGCCGTCGGCGGGGCGTCCGATGATGGCGTCGGACTTGAAACAGTTGATGCGCCCCTGCTCGTTCTGGCGGATGATGTCCCGACAGAGGCGACAGAAATTGCTGGCCGTGGTGATGGGGGTCCCGTCGGGGCGGGTGATGATGGAGGCCACGCCCGTGGCGGCCGAGAATTCGTCCTGCAGCCGCTGCAGGTCCTCCACGGAAAAGAGATCCTCGAAGGCGATGGCGTCGGTCAGGCAGGAGCGCAGTTCCGCCAGCGCCCCCTCCAGTTCGGAAATCCGATCCCGCAACGCGACCTGATCGGCCACGTTGCCGGGCTGCACCGCTTGCGCCTCCCGCGGACACTGGGCCATGCCTCTCCTCTCCTTCTCCACCCTGGGATCGGGACGCACCGGGATCGGCGATGCGCCCCCCTGCCATGCGCCCAGGCCTCTTCGGTGTTACGCTACCGGTAGCCGCCCCTGCTCTGCGTTTCTCCAATAACGTACCACGCCGCTGATAGTTTTCGCAACCGGCTGTTTTCGGGGAGTTCCTGCCCGGAGCTGGTTCCGAGACACTCCCCCAGGAAAGTGCGAGGCGAGTTTGGATTGACAAACCTCTTGAAACACGGCACAGACTGGTACAATTGGTTAGAAATACCGGCAGCATGCACCAAGCTGTCGCAGTGGGCCCAGCGCACCGCCCTGTCTCCCCGGCCGCGTCGGCCTCAAGGTCGCGGCCCCAGGAGCCGATAAACGGAACATGGAACCGACCACCACCCTCCCTGCATGGGACCGACATTTTCCGCCCGAGCCTCCCCTAGGCGAGGCGGCCTGGCCCCTGGTGCGCTCCGCCCTGGCGCAAGGCCGTTTCATCCACTGCCGCCTGCACGGGCAGAGCCACCACACCAACGACCCCCTGGCCCCGGGGCTGCCCCTGCCGCTGCGCCGCCTGGCGGAGCGCGACGCCCTGCTCCTGGGGCTGGCCCTGGCCCTGCGCGGCGAGAGCGACCGGAGCGTGGCCACGCTCTATGCCTGGTTCCGGACCCAGGAGCACTGTCTTGCCGCCACGGTGGTGCCCGGCGGTGTGCTGGTGGATTGCGACCAGCCGCCCGCCCCCCTGCCTCCCCAGGCCCGGGTGGACCTGCTGCGCGAGTTGCTGGCCGGGTTCCCTTGCGACGTTCCCGGCTCGGAAGCCCTGACCATCGCCGCCTGCCGCATGCTGGCCCAGCTGGGGCAGGCGCAAGCGGCCCTGGCTCTCATGACCGAGCGGCACCCCACGCCCAGCGGATATTTCGCGGAAAGCGCGCTCATGACCCTGCGCCGACACGCCGCCGGGGACCACATCCCCGAGCACCTGCACCGCTTCGTGGGCGACGATGCCGACTACCTGCGGCAGCGCTTCTGCGCCCTGCCCTTCACGGACATGATCGTGACCCACACGGGACAGGTCAAAACCTGTTGTGGGGCGCACATGGAGCGGGGCATCGGCAGGCTGGACAACGCCTCGCCCGAAGCCCTGTGGTACGGCCAGCAGGCCGTGGACCTGCGCCGCACCGTGCTCGACGGCTCGTTCCGGCATTGCCACCTGGTGAAGTGCCCCTTCTTCACTCGGGGCAACCTGCCGCTGCAATCGGCCTTCCCGGAGCGTTTCGCGGCCCTGCTCGCTCCCGACGGCGGCGGGCTCGGGCCCGAGCGCATCGTCTACGGCCTGGACCACTCCTGCAACCTCTCCTGCCTGAGCTGCCGGGACCGGCGCTACATCCAGTCCGGCGAGGAGCTGCGCCGCACCCTGGCCACCATCGACCGGCAGATCCTCCCCCTGCTCGGCAACACCAAAAAGCTCCTGCTCAACACCTCGGGCGAGGTCTTTGCCAGCAAGCCCAGCCTCCACATCCTCAGACACATCACCCCCGCGAGCCACCCCAAGCTGAGGATCGACCTCATCTCCAACGGCACCCTGTTCAGCGAGCGCAACTGGCGCAGCATCGCCAACGTCCACGGCATGGTGGACATCGTCCGGGTCTCCACCGACGCGGCCAGCAAACAGACTTTCGAGACCCTACGCCGGGGGGGGCGCTGGGACGCCTTCCAACGCAACCTGCGGTTCCTGGGCCAGCTCCGCCAGAACGGCGACATCGGCAGGCTCACCCTCTCCTTCACCTACCAGCTGCTCAACTACCGGGAAATGGAAGCCTTTCTCCACTGGGGGCGAGAGCTGGGCGCCGACCTGCTCATCTTCGAGAAGCTCGAACAGTTTCGGTGGGCCTTCTGCCCCCCGTGGCCAAGGGAACGTTACCTGGAGCAGGCCGTGCACCTGCCCGGGCACCCGGAACACGAACAATTTCTGCGCATCGTGACGCAGCCCCTCTTCGCCGCACCCGGCATCGGCGGGGACCTGCAAGCCGTGGCAAGGTCCGCCTGAACCCGGTCCGGTGGCTCCACCCTCTCACCTGGAGGTAACACCATGAAAGCCCTGATCCTCTACTACTCCATGTACGGCCACATCCACGCCATGGCCCAGGCCGTGGCCCAGGGCGTGGGCGAGGTCCCCGGCGCCGAGGCCGTGCTGCGCCGCGTGCCCGAAACCCTGTCCACGGACATCCTGCAGAAAATGGGGGCCCTGGAAGCCCAGAAAGCCTGGGCCAACGTCCCGGTCTGCACCGTGGACGAGCTGGCCGCCGCCGACGCCGTGATCATCGGCACCCCCACCCGCTTCGGCAGCGCCTGCGGCCAGGTGCGCCAGTTCCTGGACGCCACCGGCGGCCTCTGGGCCCAGGGCGCCCTGGTGGGCAAGGTGGGCAGCGCCTTCACCAGCTCCGCCACCCAGCACGGGGGGCAGGAGTCCACCCTCCTGGGCCTGCACGTCACCCTGCTGCACCACGGCCTGGTGGTGGTGGGGCTGCCCTATTCCTTTGCCGGGCAGATGACCATGGACGAGATCACCGGCTGCTCCCCCTACGGGGCCTCCACCATTGCCGGGGGCGACGGTTCCCGCACACCCAGCGCCAACGAACTGGCCGGGGCTCGCTTCCAGGGCGCCCACGTGGCCGCCATTGCCGCCAAACTGGCGCGCCCCTGACCTTGTTGACCCTGTGCGCCCAAGGCCCGCTCCCCTGCCTTGCCCCATGGGGAGCGGGCTGGTATGGATCCTGACGGCCGGTCATGTCGCCGCTGCCAAGCCCGCGTGGCGGCACTGTCAGCCCCACGGGATGGCGAGTGCCCCTGCGTTGACGCTGTCCCCGGCCCGCACGCCATGGAACCGCAACGAGGAAGGATTATGGTCAACAGCAAGGCCCTGCTCGGTCTCTGCACCCTGCTTCTGTGCTGGGGGCTGTTGGCGCAGCCCGTCTCGGCAAGCATCCGGAACCTCACGCCCGAGCAGGTGGTGCAGATGCGGCAAGCGGGGCAGGAGTTCAGAATCCTGGACGTCCGCACCCCGGAAGAACGCAGCCAGGGCACCATCCCCGGTTCGCAGCTCGTGAGCGTCTGGGATGTGGGGCTCAACCGCGTGGCCATTCCGGACGACAAGCCCCTGCTGCTGTTCTGCGCCGTGGGCACGCGCAGCTCCCTGGCGGCGCAAATCCTGGCCAGAAGGGGCAACTACACCGTCTACAACCTCGTGGGGGGCATCGCGGCCTGGGCCAAGGCCGGGCTGCCCGTGGTGCTGGAACCCTGAACGCTCCAGGGACAACAGGGCGTGCCCACGCAGCACAAGCAAGGAGAAGAACAGCCAATGACGGAAATCACCGTTTCATTCCCTGGGGGCAAACGCGTGGACGCCCACACCGCGAGCTGGCACATCCAGACCGACCAGAGCCCGGAAAAGGGCGGCACGGGCACGGCCCCCGAGCCCTTCACCCTGTTCCTGGCCTCCCTGGCCACCTGCGCGGGCATCTACGCCCTGAGCTTCTGCCAGGCGCGCAACATCCCCACGGAAGGCCTGGGCCTGACCATGAGCAGCGCCAAGGACGCCGCCGGGAAACGCCTGGAGCAGGTCACCCTGAAGATCACCCTGCCCGAGGGCTTTCCGGAAAAGTACCGGCCGGTGCTGGTGCGCAGCGTGAGCCAGTGCGCCGTGAAAAAGGTCCTGGACGCACCGCCGGTCTTTGCCGTGGAGTTGGAGAACGTTGTCGTTGACAACGGCTGAATGCGCTCACGCATCCCACTGAAACAATTGGCCATTGCCTCAGGAGGGAGCCTTGTTGCATGGCGACGATGCGCCGGACTGAGCCTCACCCGAGCCTGCCCTGAGCCTGACCTGAGCCAGGCTTATGATGGGGGCCTAAAGCCAGCCCTGCCCCGGCTGGCCGCTTCGGTGCGCAGGGGCTGCGGCCTCAACCGGAGAGTTGCATGTCCTGGATCAGGGCCTTGAGGCGCTGCATCTGCTCCTCCAACCCGGCCACGGCCCCGGCCGCCTGCTCCATGCCCTGCGCGGTCTGTGCCGAGATGGTGTTGACGGCCTCCACGGCGCGGTGCACCTCCTCGCTGGAGGCGCTCTGTTCCTCGGCCGCGGCGGCGATGGTCCGCACCTGATCCGCGTTGCCCTCCACGATGCGCACGATCTCCCGCAGGGCCTGCCCCGCGTTCTCGGCCAGCCGGGAGCCCGCCCGCACCGCCTCGGAGGCGTTCCGGGTGGCGTCCATGCTGCGCTCGGTGCCGCTCTGGATCCGCGACACGGTCTGAGAGACCTCCTTGGTGGCGCTCATGGTCTTCTCGGCCAGCTTGCGCACCTCGTCCGCCACCACCGCGAAGCCCCGCCCGGCCTCACCGGCCCGGGCCGCCTCGATGGCGGCATTGAGGGCCAGCAGGTTGGTCTGATCCGCGATGTCCTCGATGACGGTGATGATGCGCCCGATGCCCTGGGCGTGCTCGCCCAGCTCGGCCATGATCCGGTTCAGCTGCTCGGACTGCTTGTTGATGTCCGCGATGGAGGCCACCACGTCGCGCACGGCCTTCTCGCCTTCCAGGGCCATGGAGCGGGCCTCGTCGGCCCCTTGGGCGCTCCCGGCGGCATTGGTGGCCACCTCCAGCACCGTGGCGTTCATCTGCTCCATGGCCTCGGCGGTCTCCCTGGTGCGCCGGTCCTGGGTCCGGGCGCCCTCAGTGGCCTGGGTCACCCGCTCGGAGATGCCCTGCACGGAGTCCAGGGCCTGGGCCGCGATGGCGTCGGCCTGCCGGGCCACCTCGGCGATGGTGGCGTTCTGCTCGCGGATGGCCGCCTCCTGCTCCCGCACCGTGGTCAGGTCGAAGTAGAGGGTGAAGACCCCGCTGAGCCCCCCGTCCAGGTCGTAGATGGGGTTGGCGTTGACGTGCAGGATCCGGGTCCGCCCCTGCGCGGTGCGAACCTCCATCTCCCCCTCCACGCGCCGCCGCTCCTGCAGGGCCTGCTGGGAGCGGCTGCTGCGTTGCTCGTCGCCGAAGAAAAAGCCCCCGGAGCTCTGCCCGTAATAGTCCTCGGGGCGGCCGGTCTTGCCCAGGATGTCCAGCAGGATGGCGTTGGTGTGGGTGATCCGGCCTGCCGGGTCCAGGATCAGGAAGGGAAAGGACGTGGAGATGGACTCCAGAATGCCCCTGGTCAGCCCCAGCTGCACCTTGAGCGCGTCCACCATCCGCTGCAGGTTCCGGGAGAGGTCCGCCAGTTCGAAACGGAAGCTGCCCTCGGGCTTCACGTCGTAGCGCCCGGCCGCCACGGCCTCAGTATACCTGTTGATGGTCTGCAAGGGGCGCATGAGTAGGCTGCGCATGGTGACCACGATGAGCGCCACCAGCAGCAGGACCATGCCCCCTCCGGCCACCAGCAGGATGTTGCGCTGCTCGCGCGAGGTCCGGGTGAGTTCTTCCTTGTCCGCGCCGACCACCAGCCGCCACCCCGAATCCGCCAGGGGCGTCACGGCCATGAGCGAAACCCCGTCGGCCCGGGCGATTTCCACGGTGCCGTCGGTCCGCAACAGCTCCGCGGCATGGGGCGCCTGCTGCAGCAGCCTCTCCCCCTGGGGCGCGGCCAGCAGCAGCCCCGCGGCGTCCAGAATGCGCACCTGCCCCGTGGCGCCCACGCGCAAGGGCGCGATGAACTGCTCCACAAAGAGGTCCCAGCGCGGAAAAATGACGATGCCCCCGGCCAGCTC
>CAZNSV010000008.1:0-20968 GCA_964575775.1 uncultured Desulfovibrionaceae bacterium | reverse complement strand
ACCCGATGCGTCTTGGCCAGCACCGCAAGCCAGGGGACGAGCGAATCGCGTTTCAGGAATGTGGACCGCATCACCAACCCCTCTCATTGATGTTCTCTTCTTCCACCTTGAAGGCCAACAGCGGCGGGATCGCGTCGATCTTGGTCCCGGCCTCGTAGTCGAAGAGTTCTTTGATTTCCTTGTTGATCTTGCGCTTGAAGAGCAGCAGCGGAATGTCCACCGGGCAGGCCCGCTGGCACTCGCCGCACTCGGTGCAGCGCCCGGCCAGGTGCATGGCGTGCACGATCTGGAAGAACCACTTCTCTTCCACGCTGTGCCGCTGGGACAACCAGTGCGGATCCCGGCTCTGGGCCACGCAGTGGTCCCGGCACACGCACATGGGGCAGGCGTTGCGGCAGGCGTAGCAGCGGATGCAGCGCTCCATCTCCTGCTTCCAGTGCGCGAAACGCTGGGCCAGCCCCAGCTGCTCGAAGGCCGCCACGTCCGCGTAGTCGTCACCCAGGGTCTCGGCCTTGGGCTCGCCGATGAAGACGTCCGAGAGCAGTGCATTGTGGTAGCGGCAGCGGCCGCACTTGTCCGCCCCCACTTCGGTCAGGGGCAGCGTCACGGTGGTGTCGTCCACGGTGACGCGCACGCTGCCGGCTTCGGCCTGCACGGCCGCAACCCGCCCCGGATCCAAGCCCTTGCCCAGGAGCGCGCGGTTGACCTTGGTCAGGTCCAGCACGCCCTCGCAGGGCAGGCCGAACACGGTGAGGTTCTCGCGCACCACCAGTTTTTCCTGCAGCAGCTCGATGACGGAGCGGCTGTCGCAGCCCTTGACCACCAGGCCCACCTTCTTGCCCTTGAGACCGGTCAGATAGGTGGCCAGATTATGGGTGCACAACGGCCCCCAGATGAGCTGGTCCACGTCCTCGGGGCTGCGCATGAAGAGGGGGGTGGCATGCAAGGCATCGAAGCCCTGCCCCCAGCCGATGCACAGCTCCAGATCGGGCAGCTTCGCCTTGATTGCTTTTTTGAGTTCGTCCAGCACCACGCTGTCCTCCACTGTGGTTTCGGCGCGGGCCTAGGCCCCGGCCGCCTGCTTGATGGTCTGGGCCGCACGTCCGGGCGCGATGGGGCCGATGGGGCCGAGGGCGTGAATCTGCTCCGTGAAGCGGGTCACGACCTGTTGCCAACGCTGGCCCTCCGAGGCCGAGACCCAGGTGTACTCGAAGCGCCCCGGATCGATGCCCAGGATGGGGATGAAGCGCTTGAGCACTTCCAGCCGCCGCCGGGCGTAGAAGTTGCCTTCGGAGTAGTGGCAGTCGCGCGGGTGGCAGCCCGAGACCAGCACGCCGTCCGCGCCGCTGAGCAGCGTCTTGACGATGAACAGCGGATCGATGCGCCCCGAGCAAGGGACCCGGATGATGCGCAGGTCCGTGGGCTGCTGGAACCGGCCGACGCCCGCAGTGTCGGCACCCCCGTAGGAGCACCAGTTGCAAAGAAAGCCGACGATGCGCAGTTCCTGGCTCATTCGAAGCACTCCTCGATGGCGGGTTGGCAGATGGCGTTGATTTCGGCGAGGATCTGGTTGTCCGTGAAGTGCTGCAGCTGGATGGCGCCCTGGGGGCAGGTGGAGGTGCACAGGCCGCAGCCCTGGCACACGGTCTCGATGACCTCGGCCTTGGGCTCGCCCCGGAAGTCCACCATCTTGATGGCCCCGAAGGGGCAGGTCTGGACGCACTTTTGGCAGCCGATGCAGCGCTTGATGTCCACGAAGGAGACCTGCGGATCGCTTTCCAGCTGGTCCTTGGAGAAGAGCCCCAGGACCTTGCTGGCCGCGGCACTGCCCTGCCCCACCGAGGACGGGATGTCCTTGGGGCCCTGACAGGCGCCCGCCAGGTACACGCCGGCGGTGTTGGTCTCCACGGGCTTGAGCTTGGGGTGGCTCTCCATGAAGAAGCCGTACTTGTCGTAGGAGATGCGCAGCTTCTCGGCCAACTGGGGCGAACCCTTGGCCGCCTCGGCGCCCACGGCCAGCACCACCAGGTCGGCTTCCACTTCCGCCTGGGTCCCGGCCAGGGTGTCCGCGCCGCGCACCACGAGCTTGTCGCCCTTGGGGTAGACCATGGACACGCGCCCCCGAATGTAACGGGCGCCGTAGGCCTCCATGGCCCGGCGGGTGAACTCGTCGTACATCTTACCCGGGGAGCGGATGTCCATGTAGAAGACGTAGGACTGGGAGTCCGGGATGTGGTCCTTGGTCAGGATGGCCTGCTTGGCCGTGTACATGCAGCAGAAACCGGAGCAGTAGGGCCGGTCCACGGACTTGTCCCGCGAGCCCACGCACTGGATGAAGACCACGCTCTTGGGCTCCTTGCCGTCCGAGGGGCGCTTGATGTGCCCGCCGGTGGGACCCGAGGCCGAGAGCAGCCGCTCGTACTGCAGCGAGGTGATGACGTCGGGATAGCGCCCCCCGCCGTATTGGCCGTAGACCTTGTAGTCGAAGAGGTCGAAGCCCGTGGCCGCCACGATGGCGCCCACCTTGGCCTCCACCATCTCGTCCTGCTGCTCGTAGCGGATGGCCTTGGTGGGGCAGACCTTGGCGCAGACCCCGCACTTGCCCTTGGTGAACTGCAGGCAGAACTTGGGATCGATCACCGCCTTCTTGGGAATGGCCTGGGGGAAGGGGATGTTGATGGCCGTGGTCTTGCCCACGAATTCATTGAAGTAGTCCGCGCTCTTCTTGCTGGGGCACTTCTCGGTGCACAGACCGCAGCCCGTGCAGGCGGTGAAGTCCACGTAGGTGGCCTTGCGCCGGATCTTCACGTCGAAGTTGCCCACATAGCCCCCCACTTCCTCCACTTCGCTGTTGGCGTAGAGGGTGATGTTGGGGTGCTGGGCCACGTCCACCATCTTGGGCTCCAGGATGCAGCTGGAGCAGTCCACGGTGGGGAAGGTCTTGTCCAGCTTGGCCATCTTGCCGCCGATGGAGGACGTCTTCTCCACCAGGATGACCTGCAGGCCGCCGTCCGCGCAGTCCAGGGCGGCCTGGATGCCCGCCACGCCGCCGCCGATGATCAGCACCTGCTTGTTGATGCTGAAGCGCTTGGCCAGCAGGGGACGGTTGCGGGTCAGCTTGGCCACGGCCATGCGCACCAGGTCCGTGGCCTTCTGGGTGTTGTTGCCCTTGTCCTTGCCGATCCAGGAGACGTGCTCGCGGATGTTGGCCATTTCGAAGAGAAAACGGTTGAGCCCGGCCCGCTCCACGGTGCGGCGGAAGGTGGGCTCGTGCATGCGCGGGGTGCAGGAGGCCACCACCACGCCGTCCAGGTTGTGCTCCTTGATGGCCTGGATGATGCCGTCCTGCCCCGGCTCGGAACAGGCGTACATGGTGTCGTCGGCATAGGCCACGTCGGGCATTTCCCGGGCCGCCTTGGCCACGGCGGCCACGTCCACGGTTCCCGCGATATTGCTGCCGCAGTGGCAGACGAATACTCCGATTTTCATAGTCTCAACGCTCCTTGGCGCCACCCGGAAGGGCGCGCGGCTACCCGGCCACCTGTGCCGCGGTCTGTTCCGTTGCCATGGCCTGCAACACGGGCTGCGGGCTCACCACCAGCTTGTCCAGCCCCAGCTCCGCTTCCGGGAGCCCCAGGGCCAGCCCGATGAGCTGGGTGTAGTAGAACACCGGCATGTTGTGTTGCGCCTTGGTGGCGGCGTTGATCTGCCCCTGCCGGAGATCCAGGTTCATCTGGCACAAGGGGCAGGCGGTGACCATGGCGGCCGCGCCCTTGTCCTCGGCCATGTCCAGGAGCTTGCCGGACAGGCGCGCCACGATGTCCCGACGGGCCACGCCGAAGGAGGCGCCGCAGCACTCCACCTTGAGCGGGTAGAAGACCACGGTGGCGCCCAGGGCCTGCATCAGCTCGTCCATGGCCACGGGGTGCTCATGGTCGTCGAACTGCATCACCTCGGGGGGGCGGTTCATGATGCACCCATAGTACGGGGCCAGCTTGAGCCCCTTGAGGGGGCGCACCACCCGCTTCTTGAGCTCGGCCGGGGTCAGGTCCTCGTAGAGGACCTGCAGCACGCTCTTCACGGGCAGGCGGTTCTGCACGGGCTTGTCCAGCAGCCGGTTCACCCGGTCCTTGAAATCCTGATCGTGCAGACGGTGCTCGGCGGTCTTGAGGTTGGTCAGGCAGCTGGGGCAGGGCGTGATCACGGCGCTCACGTCGCCCATGGACTCGGCCTGAACCAGGTTCCTGGCGGCCAGGGCCGAGGACAGGACGTGATCCACGGTATGGGCCGGCGTGGAACCGCAGCAGCTCCAGTCCGGGATCTCCCGCAACTCCAGCCCCAGGGCCCGACACACGGCGCGGGTGGAAAGCTCGTACTCCTGGGAGGTGCCCAGGCCGGAGCAGCCGGGGTAGTAGGCGTAGGTCTGGGCAGGGCTCATTGGCCGTATTCCTCCTTGAACCGTTTGAAGATCCTGGCCACTTCCTCTTTGTTCTGAATGGGGTGCGGCTTGAAGCCGAGCTTGCCCTTGGGGAGGATCTTGGGCGCCAGGTCGTAGTCCGTGAAAATGCGGCCCGTCTTGGCCACGAACACGGCCATCAGCCCCATCTCGAAGACGCGGCCGTGACGTTGCACGGAATCCAGGAAGGTGTCCCAGAAGACCTTGGTGGCGGGCTCGCCGGAGAGCTTCTCGCGGCGGCTCATGTGCCTGAGCACGTCCATGATCTTGGCCACATCGATGCTGTTGGGACAGCGGGTGGTGCAGGATTCGCACGTGGCGCAGAGCCAGATGGAGCGGCAGGCGAGCACGGTCTTCTTCTGACCGGCCTGGATCAGCCGCATGATCTGGCTGACGGGGATGTCGTAGGCGAAGGTGTAGGGGCAGCCCGCCGTGCAGTTGCCACACTGATAGCAGGTGGCCACGGTCTGTCCGCTGCGCTCCTCCACTTCCCGCACGAACGCCTCGTCATAGGATTCCGACAGTTTGATGACTTCCATTGTTTGGTCCCTGTCCTAAGGTGCTTGGTGCCAAGGCCCTGCGCGGCCGGATGCGGAGCCGGGCTGGAAAACGCCGGGGGTGCCCCTCTGCGGGGGGGCTGCGGTTTCACCCGCGTTTTCCTGGTCTTGTTGCCTCTTCACGCCCTGAACTGCAGGCCGTGGGGACCCACGGTCAGCGCAGCTTCCGGGCGAAGTTTATACAAATATGCGGAAGAGGCAACCCCTTTCTTGTGAAATTTTTCGCAAAAGGTCTTCTTAAAACCCCGCAAGATCATGAGGGAAGTGTGCCCCGGGAAGGGGCGAAACCAGTCCCGGGGCACAGGCGAGGTGGAGGAACCTTACAGAGCAGCTTCGTAAATGGCGGCCACGTCCTTGTCGGTGGGGCAGCGGGGGTTGGTGAACCCGCAGGCGTCCTTCTGGGCGTTGCCGGTCATGGTCGCGATGTCGGCGGCCTTGACGTCCTTGCCGTAACGCTTGCCGAGTTCCACCAGGCCGGCGGGGATGCCGACGTCGGCGGACAGCTTGCGGATGGCGTCCAGGCACTTTTCAGCCGCGTCACGCGGGGACAGACCGTCCACGTTCTCGCCCATGATCTTGGCCATGCGCACGAACTGGTCGATCTTCGCGATCAGATTGAACTTCTCCACGTGGGGCAGCAGGATGGCGTTGCACTCGCCGTGGGGCAGGTCATAGAAGCCGCCCAGCTGGTGAGCCATGGCGTGCACGTGACCCAGAGAGGCGTTGTTGAAGGCCATACCGGCCAGGTACTGGGCGAAACACATGCCTTCGCGGGCAGCGATGTCCTGACCGTTGGCCACGGCGGGACGCAGATGCTTGAAGATCAGCTCGATGGCCTTCTCGGCGCAGGCGTCGGTCATGGGGGTGGCGATGGTGGAAACATAGGCTTCCACGGCGTGGGTCAGAGCGTCCATGCCGGTGGCGGCGGTCAGCGCCGGGGGCATGCCCACCATGAGCAGGGGATCGTCCACGGCGATGCCGGGGGTCACGCGCCAGTCCACGATGGCCATCTTCACCTTGCGGGAGAGGTCCGTGATGATGCAGAAACGGGTCATTTCAGAGGCGGTACCGGCGGTGGTGTTCACGGCCACGTACGGAGGCATGGGCTTGGTGGACTTGTTCACGCCTTCAAAGTCGTGAATCTTGCCGCCGTTGGAGATCACGAGGCCGATGCCCTTGCCGCAGTCGTGGGAGGAGCCGCCACCCAGGGTGATCAGGCTGTCGCACTTCTCTTTCTTGTAGACTTCAACGCCATTGTGCACGTTCTCGTCCGTGGGGTTCGGAATGGTGTCCGAATACACCGCGTACTTCATGCCGGCGCCGTCCATCAGATCCGTAACCTGTTTCAGGATGCCGGTCTTCACGATGCCGCCGTCAGTCACGATCAGGGGCTTGGTGCCGCCCAGGTCGCGGATCTTGCCGGGGATTTCCTTGGCTGCGCCGATACCGATCAGGGTCACGCTGGGAATGAAAAACCCGTACACTTGTTCACGAACGGCCATGATGCTCTCTCCTTGGTTGGGATTGAATGGTCTTGCCCCTGTACGCACACAGGTTCCTTGCCTCAGTGACTTTCCCTAAGGCAAAGACCGGGCCAGTTTCACAACACCTTGAATTCCAGCCTGTTACACAACGACAACCGTGACCACCCCTTCTTTGGGGTCCCACATGCGCGCACATCCAGACCACTTGAGGGGGGCATTCCCGTTTATTCCGGTCAATCGCTCGTGATTTCAAAGAACTACAAGAATGGACAGAGTGACACAGCATTTCCCGACTATTGGGTCAAAAAGACACAGCCCCCTGGGCCGAAGTGCCCCACAAGGCAAGTCTGTACAAAAGTTCATGCTGAAAAGCTGCCTCGCCCCCAAAACGGACCAGGCCCCACCCCTGGCAGTACGACGTACCACCGGGGGCGGGGCCTTTGCGCTCCCCAGGGGGGAGCGGCTTGCCTGGCACGAGCTCAGGAGTCCACGAGCCCGTACTTTTCGATCTTGCGGTAGAGGGTCTTGCGGCCGATCCCCAGAGTCTGGGCGGCTTTGAGCCGGTTACCGTCGCAGAAAGACAGCACCTTGGCGATGTGCTCCCGTTCCATGGCGTCCAGGGACAGGGGCGTGGCGTTGTCGTCGCGGGAGCGCCCCTGCACCTCGATGAACTCCCTGGGCAGGGCGTGTTCGGTGATCAGGCCGTTTTCCGAGAGGATGATGCTGCGCTCGATGACGTTGCGCAGCTCGCGCACGTTGCCCGGCCAGTCGTAGAGCATCAGGCACTGCATGGCCCGGTCCGTGATGGCGCAGGGCGAAGCCCTGTGGCAGAGCCGCCCCAGAAAGTGTTCCACCAGCATCGGGATGTCTTCCTTGCGTTCGCACAGGCGCGGGATGTGGATGTTGAAGACGTTGATACGGTGCATCAGGGCCTCGTGAAAACGCCCCTGCTCCACTTCGTGCACCAGATTGCGGTTGGTGGCGAAGAGGAAGCGGATGTCTGCGGAGCGTTCCTCGTTCTCGCCGATGCGGCGGTAGGTCTTGGTCTCCAGCACGCGCAACAAGGAGCCCTGCACGTCCGGGGGCAGTTCGCCCACCTCGTCCAGGAACAGGGTGCCCTTGTGGGCGTAGGTCATGAGCCCTTCCTTGGCCTCGGTGGCGCCGGTGAAGGAGCCGCGGGTATGGCCGAAGAGCTCGCTGCGCACCAGATCCCGGTGCAGCATGGCGCAGTTCTTGATGATCAGGGGCTGCTCGGCCCGGCTGCTGCGCGCGTGGATGGCCCGGGCCACCACGTCCTTGCCCGCGCCCGACTCGCCGGTGATGAGCACGGCCACGTCCGTGGGCGCCACCTTGCCGATGAGGAAATGCACGTGCTTCATGGCCGCGGACTTGCCCACCAGCGGCGGCGGCGGCGGCGCGTCCCCCTGGGAGTGCCGCAGGCTGCGGTTCTCCCGCTGCAGGCAGACCCGCTGCCAGGCCCGATCCATGACCAGCTCCAGCCGGTCCAGGGTGAAGGGCTTGGTGATGTAGTCGTAGGCCCCCAGGCGCATGGCCTCCACGGCATCGTCGATGTTCCCGTGCCCGGTGATGAGGATGATCTCCACGTCCACCAACCGGCCGCGCAGCTCCATGAACAGCTCCAGGCCGTCCACGTCGGGCAGGCGGATGTCCAGCACGATGATGTCGTAGGCCTGTTTGCGCAGTTTTTCCCGCGCCTTGCGGGCGTCCGTGGCTGTGTGGATGACCCGGCCAGGCGAGCTCAGCTCCTTTTCCAGGAGCCGCAAAATCGGTTCTTCGTCGTCTACCACCAGGACATGATACGGTGCGAGCATGACCACTGACCTCAGTCCGCTTTTTCCGGGCGGGGTTTCAGGGGCAGGATGACGATGAAACGCGTTCCCTTGCCCGGTTCGCTCTCCACCCGGATCTCCCCCTGGTGGTCCTTGACGATGTTGTAGCAGGTGGACAGGCCGATGCCGATGCCCTTGCCCACGGGCTTGGTGGTGAAGAAGGGGTCGAAGAGCCGGTCGCGGTATTCCGGCGCGATGCCGGTACCCGTGTCCGAGACCTCCACGCAGACGCGGTCCGCGTCCGCCGGGTAGGTCCGCAAGCGGATGAAGCTCTCCCCCTCCACCTGGTCCGTGGCATCCGTGGCGTTGGTCAGCAGGTTGAGCAACACCTGCTTGAGCTGTTGCGGGTCCCCGAAGCTGTGGGGCAGCTGCGGGTCCAGATCCACCGCCACGGTAAGCTGCCGCCGTTTCTTGAAATGATAGCGCAACAGCTTGAGCACCTCGGACACCAGGTCGTTGAGGGACAGGGGCGAGAACTGGGTGGAGGCGGGATGCCCGAAATTGAGCAGGGTGCTCACGATGTCGCGGCAGCGGCGACACTCGCGCACGATGGTCTCCGCGTACTCCTTGAAGTCTTCCAGGGCCTCGGGGCTCACCTGGGTTTCCAGGGCCCGGAGCCGGCGGCCGATGCCCTCGGCGTAGCCGGAGATGGCCATGAGCGGGTTGTTGACCTCGTGGGCCACGCCCGTGGCCAGCACGCCGATGGTGGCCATCTTCTCCGCCTGGTAGTACTTGGCCTGGTATTCCTTCTCCAGGGTCACGTCCCGCTTGAAGATCAGCACCCGGTGCTTGGGCCAGTCCGGATTCTTGAGGGGCGAGGCCACCATCTCGAACTGCAGGTTGCGGCCGTTGAGGCGGAAAAAGGCCGTCTCCTTGCACACGGTGTTGGTGCTCATGGACTTGAAGGCCGGGCACTCCGGGCAGGGCTGGGCGCTCTTGCGGAACAGGGTGTAGCAGTACTTGCCTTCCGGGTGGGGGTCATCGAACAGATCGTGGAACACGTGGTTCACGGAAATGATGCGCAGGTCCTCGGAAAGCACCATCATCACGTCGGTGATGCCGTCCAGGATGGCCGCGATTTCCCGACGCTGGTTCTCGGACTTGCGGTTGGTGATCTTCAGCTCCTCGAGCTTCTGCTGCAGCTCCTGGAAGAAGCCCAGCTTGGAATGCTCGATGCCGATGAGGTCGTCGAGGCTGGGCGGGGTCTGGGGCGCGGGCATCACCAGGCCTCCTCGCAGATGCTCATGAGATCCTGCCAGCCGCAATCTCGGGGGTTGGTCAGGTGGCAGGCGTCCAGGGTGGCCATGCGGCAAATCTGCTCCAGGTGGCTCTTGTCGGGCAGCAGCTCGCTCAGGCGCGTGGTCACGCCCAGCTCCCGGAACAGCTCGGAAAGACGCGCGATGCAGGCCTCGGCCACGTCCTGGTCCGAATGGAAACGCGGCCCCAGCACGATACGGCCGATGGTGCCCATCTTGCCCACACAGGACGGCAGATTGAAGCGCATCACCGCGGGCAGCAGCACCGGATGCACCAGTCCGTGCAGCATGTCGTAGACCCCCCCCAGGGAATGGGCCAGGGCATGCAGGATACCCAGCCCGGCATTGCTGAAGGACATGCCCGCGGCGGTGGAGGCCACGGAGAGCTGCTCCAGGGCCTTGATGTCCCGGTCGTGCACCGCGGGCCGGATGTTCTTGACGATGAGTTCCATGGCCTTGAGGGCCTGACTCTCCGTGAACGGCGAGGACAGCCGCGAGACGTAGGACTCCACGGCGTGGGCAAAGGCGTCGATGGCCGAGGCCACGATGAGCCCCCGGCTCTTGGTCAGCAAGAGGTCCGGGTCGATGATGGAGATGTTGGGAATCAGGGAGCGCGAGATGATGGACATCTTCACTTCCCGCTCCACGTCGGTGATGATGCAGAACTGGGAGATGTCCGAGCCGCTGCCCGCGGTGGAGGGGATGAAGATCATGGGCGGCAGGGGGCGCAGGATCCGGTTGGCGCCCTCGTAATCGCTGATCCGGCCCCCGTTGCCCGCGATGGTGGCGATGCCCTTGGCTGCGTCCATGGGACTGCCCCCACCCAGGGCCACGATGACGTCCGCCTTCTCGGCCTTGTAGATCTCGGCCCCCAGATGCACCTGATGGTCCCGGGGGTTGGAGTAGACGTCGTTGAAATAGGTGCAGCCCAGCTTGTCGGCCTTGAGGATGTCCTGGACCCGCTCCACCCAGCCGGACTGCTCCAGCCCCTTGTCGCTGACCAGCAGCACCCGCCGCGCGCCCAGCCTGCGGGCGCATTGGGCCAGATAGCGCACACTGTTGTGCCCGAAAATGATGTCCGGAATGGCAAACTTGGTGATATGCATGAAAACCCGTGCCCTTTTGTACCGATTTTACCCCCAAGCCTGTGAGAGGGCAACCGCGCCCCTCTACGGCTTTGCCACGCCACACCACGGATGCCTGGCTTTCAGGGTACGCCGGGAGCACCCCCGGCCTGCAGGAAGGTATGCACCAACTGCGCCAACTCGGTTCCGTACTGGTACATGAGCCAGTGCCCCCCAGCTGTGAAGCGGATCAGCCAGCTCCGGGGGCACAGTGTCGCCATGACCAGGGCCTGGTCGGGGTGTGTCGTTTTGTCCTCGAGCCCGGCCACCAGCAGCAGCTCCTTGTCCAGGCCGGACAGACGCTCCGTGCTGCCGGGCCACTCCTCCAGGGCCCGCCGCTGCCGGGCCGCCACCCCGGGGTCCACCACCCCGCCCGCGCGGGGCAGGCCCGCGAAGACCTCCGGATGCCTGGCCACCCACGCCGCCGGGAACAACCCGGCCAGGAACTCCTCTGGGCTCAGGCCGTCCAACCGGGCCAAGGCCTCGCGCAGGGGCGCCGGATCGTGGGCCGGCCCCAGCAGGATCACCCCCCCCACCCGCTCGGGGTAACGCAGGGCCAGTTCCTGGGCCACGGCGCCCCCCATGGACCAACCCAGGACATGGGCGCGGGGCACCTCCAGCGCCTCGAGCAGGGCCGCGGCATCCTCGGCAAAGAGCTCCAGGGAGAAGGGGCGCCCGTCCTCGGTGGAGCGCCCCACACCGCGATAGTCGCAGAGGATCAGCCGATAGTGCTCGGCCAGCCCCCGCAGCAGGGCCTGGTCCCAGACCGTCATGAGCCCCCGGTAGCCCATGAGCAGCAGCAGCGGCTCCCCCTGCCCCAGACTCTGATAGCTCAGCCGGATACCGTTGGCCTCCGCCAGACCGGACTCGGCGTCCGGCGCCAGGGGCGGCGCCTGGCCGGAACGGACCGTGCACGGCAGCAACAGCACGAGCAGCAAGACCAGCCAGCAGGCCCGGACCCTGTGGAACGCACTGCGGCTCATCATGACTTTCTCCATTTACTAAAGCTAGTTAACAATCATTTTTACCAGCACGCTAAAGGCATTCCCGCTGCTGCCGATACAAGGGTACTGCGCCGCCGCAGAACCGCACGACGCGGACCTGGGGGCGCCGGGTACACAGTCATGGCCAGCAACGGAAAAAAGAGGATACCGCCCCAGGGGCAGAGCGAAGAAAGCCGCATCGCCCGGCAGCGCCGGGTGCTGGCCATCAAGCAGGCTGTGAACAGCGGCAGTTACAGCATCCACACGGAAGATATCGTGCTCAACGTCCTGCGCGAGGTGCTGCAGGGCTGAGTCAGCGGTCCGATTTTCAGGACGGCATGAAGGTCCTGATGAATCTCCTGTCGATGTAGTCCTTGATCCGAAAGGCCAGGCGGCCGTTGAAGGCCAGGCCGTTCTTGTGCAGCACGCCTTTGCCCCCACCCACGTTGAAGATGAGCAGGTACGAGCCGCCGGGAGAGAAAGCCTGCAGGCTGCGCCCTTCCAGGAAGGCCCGCAGGTTGTGCAGGAGCACGGGGTTCTGGCGCACGGCGTAGACCCCCACCTTGTCCAGGGGCTGCGGCTCGAACCAGATGCAGTCCCCGCCCCCGAAGATTTCCGGCCAGGCCACGCACTGCAGGTAGCGGTTCACGATGAGGCCGCCGTCCTTGCCCGTGGGCAGGTCCGAGGCCGCGAAGACCCGGGAGGGTTTCACCCCCAGGGCCAGGAAGATCACATCCTGGTCGTGGACACTGCCGTTCTGGAGTTGGAGCTGCCCCGTCCGGACGCGGTGTACGTAGCTGCCCTGCACCACCTCGATGCCGCGCTTGTCCAGGCTCTGCTGGGCCAGTTCCTGCACCCTCTGGGGCATGTGCCGGAGAAAGCCACTGCCGGTGAAGACCTGCACCCGGCAGCCCTTGCGCCCCTCTTCGCGACCCGCGGCCCAGGCGTTTCCGGCCACTTCCAGGGCCGCGGCCCCGCCCCCGCAGACCCCCACGCGCACCTCGCGCTCGGCCGCCAGTTCCAGGATGCGCAGCCGGGCCGCGAGCAGGTTCTCAATGGGCTTGACGCTGTAGACGTCCTGGGCGCCGGACTCGCAGACCGCGGAGGGCACGCCGCTGCCCAGGTTGCAGGACAGGGCGTCGTAGGGCACTTCCTGCCCCGACTCCAGGAGCACCCGGCGCTTGTGCGCGTCGATGCGCGCCACCTTGCCCCGGATGAAGGTCCCGCCGCGCTGAGTGACCATGCTCTCCACGGGAAAGCTGATCTCCTCGGCCCGGTAGCTGCCGCCGAGCAGTCCCGGCCCCATGCCGGAGTAGTAGTGCCGGGGGCCGGGGCCGATCACCGTCACCGCATGCCCCGCGGCCAGGAACTCGGGGATCCGGTCCATGACGGTCATGTGCGCGTGGCCGGCACCGGCCAGTACGAGTGTGCCCATGGTCTTTGTCCTCGTTGCCAGGAAATCCGGTCCGTCGGCCTCAGGCCGCGGTCAGGGTGTCCATGAGCCCGGCCAGCTGGAGCAGATGTTTGCGCTCCTCCCCGGCCATGTGCTCCAGGAAGGCCCTGGTCGGTCCCTGGGCGCGTTCCGCGGTGCGGGTGTAGAGATCCAGGGCCTGGGCCTCCACGGTCATGGCGAAATCCACCACCTCTTGCGGCTGGTCCAGGCGCACGCCCAGGCGCCGCAAATATTCCTCGACGCTCAGCCCGCCCTCGGGCACCGGGGGCAGGTCCGTGGGGGAATCCTTGCCCAACAGCTTGCGATAGGTCGCGGCCACCACGGCCTTGTGCCCCGTCTCGATGTCGGCCAGGGCCCCCAGCAGGTCCCCCACGGCGGTGTCCGTGGCGTCCGAGGCGCGCTGCACGTAGTAGCGCTGCAGGGCGTCTTCCATGGCGTAGGCCGTGCCCAGCACCGCCTCCAGGGAGCTCAGGTCCGGGAAGTGCTCCAGCCCCTGCTCCAGATCACCCACGGCGCTCCAGGTACCCGGACCGCTCCAGGCCTTGAAGCCACCCTTGAGGTTCAGGACCCGGTCGAAGTCCTTGGCGGCCAGCATCTGCGCCGCCACCCGGCTGCGCCCCCCAATGGCGCAATAGACCAGCACGGGGCGTTCGGGGTCCAACTCCTTGGCCCGACTGCCCAGCTCCGGCAAAGGGATGAGCCTGGCCCCGGCAATGTGCCCCGCGGCATATTCCCCGGGCTGACGCACATCCAGGACCTGCAGGTCGGGATTCTGGCTCAGCTGTTGTCGCGCCGTCTCCACATCCACGGATTCCACCGAGGGAAAGAAAAGCTTCCAGAGCATGTGCGCCCCTATTCTTGACTGGTGGCTGCCGGATGAAATTCCGGGCAGCAATGGCCCTGTTCTTCCCCCCGGACAGGATCACGCCCCTACTCTACGCGATCAGGACAGAAGATCAAGAAGCGCATACCCCTGCTCATTCTCCTGCGAACAGGCGCACCCAATCCAGGGGGCGGGAGTTGCGCTCGTTGGTCCGGTGCAGGTAGTCCCAGCCCTCGGGCGGGATCAGAGACAAGGGCACCCGGTTCACGTACTGCTTGCCTGCGTCCCCGGAGCACATGCAGGACCAGCCGCAGATGTCGCAGGTGCAGCCCCCGGTCTTGATGAGCTCCTTGAGGGTGCCGGAGCGGTCGCAGCAGGTGTCGCAGAGCAGCACATACTGGGTGGAGAGTTTGAGGGGCACCGGAGGCATGGGGCGGGTCTCAGCAGCCTTCGTCCACCACGCCGTCCGGGCGGGGCACCAGCTGTTCCAGCACGGCCAGCTCCTGGGCCAGGGCCGCGAGCAGCGGCCCGGCAAAGACCAAATCCCCGTTCCTGGCCAACTCCTCCAGCCGCGTGGCCAGCTCCAAGGCCAAAGGGGCGCAGACCGTGGCCGCCGACCCCTTGAGGGAGTGGGCAGCCTCGCGCAAGGGGCCCACCTGCCCGGCGTCCAGGGCCGCCCGCAGCTTGTCCAGCAGGGTCGGAGCCGCCTCGAACACGAACTTCTGGCGCAAGAGCAGGACGATTTCCTGGCTGCCCTTGACCATCCGCAGGGCCCGGGCCTCGTCGAAATGCTGCAGCCCGCCCGACGACGGGGCGGACTCGCCCCCATGCTCCGCCTCACGCGCGGCAGACCGGGCCAGCCCGGCCACGCAGTCCAGCAGGGCGTCGACGTCCACGGGCTTGGTGAGGCAGGCGTCCATGCCCGCTTGCAGGAAACGGTCCTTGTCCGCGTCCATGGCGTAGGCCGTGAGGGCCGCGATGGGCACGGGGCGCCGCCCCTGCTCCTGTTCGGCCCGGCGAATGGCCTGGGTGGCTTCCAGGCCGTCCATGTCCTGCATCTGGATGTCCATGAGGACGAGGTCCACGGGCTCGTCGCGCCAGAGTTTCAGGGCCTCGCGACCGGAGCGCGCGCGCAGCACCGTGTGCCCGGCCTGCCCCAGGAAGTGGCTGACGAACTCCGCGTTCACCGGGTTGTCCTCGGCCAGGACGATGCGTAGCGGCGCGCAGGTCCGCACGCCAGGCGCCGCGGCCCGGGCGCGGGAAGGTGTGTCCGCGGCCTGCTGCACGGCGATGGAAAAGGAAAACACGGCACCCTGACCGGGCTCGCTCTTGACCCAGATGCTGCCGCCCATCATCTCCACCAGCTCCTTGCTGATGGCCAGCCCCAGCCCAGCGCCCGGCACCTTGCGGGACAGGGAGTTCTCCAGCTGGCTGAAGCTCTTGAAAAGCCGGGGGCGGTCCGCCTCGGCAATGCCCGGGCCGGTGTCCTGCACGGAAAACATGAGCCGGATGCGGGCCCCGTCCCGGGTCAGGAAACGCCCCCGCAGGATTACCTCCCCCTGTTCCGTGAACTTGATGGCGTTGGCGACCAGGTTGCGCAGCACCTGACCCAGCCGCTCGGGGTCTCCGCCCACCTGCGAAGGCAGCGCGGGGTCCAGCTCCAATTCCAGTCCCAGGCCCTTTTCCATGGCCTGCTTCCCGAACTGGGCCAGGGTCGATTCCAGCAACGGCCCAGGCGCGAAGGGGCGCTGCTCGAGCTGCAACTTCCCGGCCTCGATGCGCGAGATGTCCAGCAGGTCGTTGATGATGTGCAGCAGCGAATGGGCGGACTCCTTGATCAGCCCCACGTACTTGCGCTGGTCCTCCTGCAGGGGGGTGGTCAGGGTCAGGTCGGTCATGCCCAGGATGTTGCCCAGGGGGGTGCGCAGCTCGTGGCTCATGTTGGCCAGAAAGGCGCTCTTGGAGCGGCTGGCCGCGTCGGCCCGCTCCTTGGCGGCCCGCAGGGCCTCCTCGTTGCGCTTGTGCTCGGAGATGTCTTCCAGAAAGCCTTCCAGCAGGGTTTCGGGTGCGCCTGGATCCTGCACGGTACGCGCGTGCAGCCGGCAGGTGACGGCGCTGCCGTCCTTGCGCTTGAAGTCCACCTCGAAGGTGGCGCCTTCCGGTGCCTCCCGCAGGGCCGCCAGCACCTCGCGGCGCCGGGCGGGGTCCACGTACATGTCCCGGGGGATGTCCCGCACCAGGGCCAGGAACTCCTCCGGGCCGGCATAGCCCAGCATGTGCGCCAGGGCCGGGTTGAGGTCCAGCATGCGCCCCTGCATGGAGGAGCGGAAGATGCCCAGGTTGGAGTTGAGAAAGATGTTGCGGAACTTCTCCTCGGCCCGCTTCAGGTCCCCGATGTCACGGGTCACGGAGAGGATGTGCCGCGTCTCGTGCAGCTCCACCAGCCGGGCCGAGACCAGGGCCCGGATCCGCGAGCCGTCCTTGCGCAGAAATTCCACTTGCTGGTTGTGCAGGTGCCCCTGTTGCTCCAGCAGGCGAACGAACTCGGCGCGCTGCTGGGCCACGGGCCAGATGTTCAACTCCAGGGCCGTGCGGCCCAGCACTTCGTCGCGGCTGAAGCCGGACAGGGCGCAGAAGCCCTCGTTGCAGTCCACGAAGCGCCCCTCGTCGAGGGTGGCCAGGGTGATGGAATCCGGGATGGTCTGGAACAGGATGCGCTGCCGGGCATCGCTCTCGCGCAGCTCGGCGTTGGCCTGTTCCAGTTCCGCGGTGCGTTGCCGGACCCTGGCCTCCAGCTCCTTGCGCGCCCGCTCCAGCTCCTGGTTGGCGCGCACCAGGGCGGCGGTGCGTTCGTCCACGCGCTCGGTCAGCACGCGCCGCGCCGCGTCCAGGGCCTCCTGCAGCTCCTTGTGCTCCGTGATGTCCATGAGCGCCGAAAGGCAACTGCCGGCGTCCGTGTCCGCGCCGGGCAAGAGGTGGCTCTGCATCTTCACCACGGCGCGGCCGCCGTGCCGCAGGGCCAGCTCCAGTTCGCAGCGCTGCGGCAGCCCCTCCTCGAAGACGTTGCTCCGGTGGCGGAAAAAAATCTGCTGCGAGGCGCTGTGCACGTAGGTCATGAAGGGCTTTTTGACCAGGTGATCGCGACGCCCGCCGAGCAGGTCCGCTGCGCTGAGGTTCAGGTCCAGGATCAGCCCCATGCGGTCCAACACCACATACCCCACGGGGGCGAAGTCGAAGAGGCGCACGTAGCTGTCGCGCGAGACTTCCATGCCCCGCTGGGCGTCGAGCAACTCCTCGTGCTGCATCTCCAGTTCGATGTGCAGCACGGACAGTTCGTGCAGCAAGCGCCGCACGTCGCGGGTGGTGGTGGCAAGCTGAGGCGGAGCGCTCTCCAGCGCACGTTCGGCCTTTTCACGCAGCTGCTGGAACCGGGCGGCTTTGCTGTCGGTGCTCCGCATGCCTTGCCCCGCAGGCTACCGGATGACCTTGAAGAGCTCGCCAGCCCAAAGCGAGGCCTCCCGGTGGCAGGCGTCCACCTGCTCCAGGCTCAGCCCCAGGGTGGCCAGCATCTGGTCCAGGCCGCTCCAGCTCCCGTCCTCCAGGTGCCCGAGCAGTTCCAGCCAGGGAGCGAAGGGGGTGGGCTCCCCGCGCAGGGCGGCCTTGAGCTCGTCGTCCAGGAAGATGTGCCGCAGGATGATGGGCATGGGCGTGTCCAGCATGGCGTCCAAGAGCGAGAAGAGCCCAAGAAGGAACAGGGCCTCGGGATCGGCCGGGCTCTTGCCGCAGCGGGCGCAGAGCTCCATGAACCGGGCCCTGAGGGCCGCCAGGAAGGCCAGCTCGCAGGCCTTGTCCGGGGCGCCCAGGTCCGCGAGGATCACCAGGCGCAGCCACTGCTTGAGCTGTTTCCAGCCCAGCAGCAACACGGCCTGGCGGATGGAGCTGATCCTCTTGACGAAGCCGAAGGAGGGGGAATTGAGCAGGGCCAGGAGCCGATAGCTCACGGAGATGTCGGCCTCGATGCTCGCGGTGAGGGCGTCGTAGTCCGGGGTGTCGCTCTTGAGCACGTTGAGCAGCCGGAGCCGCGAAACCTCGGCCGGGCTGGGCTTGCGCGTGCTCAGGATGTTAGGCCGCTTGAAGAAGAAGCCCTGGAACAGGCTGCAGCCCAGATACTTGGCCAGCTCGAAATTTTCGTGCTGCTCGATGCGCCGGGCCAGGAGCGGCACCTCGTACAGCTCGGCCTCGGCCACCAGCTCGCCCAGTCGGTTGGGGTCGGTCTGGCTGAAATCCAGGGCCAGGATGTCCGCCATGCGGTAGAGCGCTTCCTTGCCGGGGCGGGCGCTGAAATCGCCCAGCATGACCCGGTAGCCCTCGCGTTTGAGGGTCTGCAGACACTCGAGCACGTAGCGCGCCGAGCTCAGGTCCTCGTCCACCAGCACCACCGTGGAGGCCGGCGGCAAAGCCAGGGGCGCCATGATCAGCAACGATTCCTCGGGAAAGGTGACCACGATGTCCGCCCTGGCGAAGTCATCGGTCCCGCAGAGCGGAAAGTGGCTCATGACCTTGAGGGTGGCTTCGATGGAGTCCGTGATCATGGCCGTGGTGGCCGTGCCGCTGTCCCGGTAGAGCAGCTGGTAACCCCAGACCCCGAGTTGCGGGTTGAAGATGGGCTGACGGGCCACGAAGACCGTCTCGTAGGTCTGCTCTACGCTCATGCGGCGTGATAGCGCATTGCCGCTGGGAGCGCAATTGGCGTATTTTCACCTGGGATCAAGGGCCCCTACGGAATAATCACCAGTTGTTTCAGGAAAATGCACAAAAATATCCCACCATGTACAAGGGCGCAATGCATCAGATTCCCGGCGAGCTCCGCCCGGCATCATCGCCCATAAGCCCATAATTTCCTTGTCTTCCGGAGGCTCATGCCCGGCGCGGGGCCAGGCACTTGCCGCGGCGGGCCTTGTCAGGTGGGGCGGCATGTTATACTTTTGACTCTTGCAGCAATTTTCAGCATAAAGGAATGTTGCCTCCATGCCCTCCAAAGGTCCTCATATTTCCATTGCTTCCGAACACCTGCTGGCCCGGATCCTGAAACTGACGCCCGAGGCCCTGGTCTCCTGGCCCGAAGACGTGCGCGAGCTGGCCCTGCGCCTGGCCGAGGAGCTGTTCCTCCTGCGCTACAACCCCTTCATCGATCCCGGCCTGGTCTACATCAGCGTCAAGGGGCGCCTGCGCCAGGCCCTGCCCTCCCTGGCCGTGGACTACGCCCAGACCCTGGACCGCGCCGTCAAGGGCTTCTGGAAGGAGTACCAGGAGGACCAGGCCTTCAAGGAGCGCCTGCTGCACCGCCTGGGCAAGATCCTGCCCGCCGAGGGCATCATCACCCGCCCCAACACCCTGGTGGAGTGTTCCACCGACGCCACGGACCTGCGCATGGAGCTGCCCCTGATGGTGGTGGCCCCGGGCAGCGCCGAGGAAATCCGGCAGGTGGTGGCCCTGGCCAACGAGCTGGGGTTTGCCGTCATCCCCCGGGGGGGCGGTTCCGGGCTCACCGGCGGCGCCATTCCGGCCATGCGGCGCACCGTGATCCTCAGCCTGGACCGGCTCAAGAAGATCGTCGACGTGGACCACGAGGCCATGACCATCACGGCCCAGGCCGGGGTCATCACCCAGGACGCCATCAAGGCCGCGGCCGAGCAGGGGCTGCTCTTCACCGTGGACCCGGCCTCCAAGTCCGCCTCCAGTCTCGGGGGCAACATCTCCGAGAACTCCGGCGGCCCCTTCTGCTTCGAGTACGGCACCACCATCGACAACATCCTGAGCTACGTCATGGTCACGCCCACCGCCGAGATCATCGAGGTGCGGCGCAAGGACCACCCCCGCAGCAAGATCATGCCCGGCGAGATCGTGGTCTTCGAGATCTTTAGCCTGAACCCGGACGGCACCCGGGAGCTCCGGGAGACCGTGACCCTCACCGGCGACGACATCCGCAGCCCGGGCCTGGGCAAGGACGTGACCAACAAATACCTCGGGGGGCTGCCCGGGGTCCAGAAGGAGGGCGTGGACGGGGTCATCACCGAGGGCACCTTCACCCTGCACCACCGCCAGGCTTACACGCGCATCCTCTGCCTGGAGTTCTTCGGCCGCACCATGCACAACGCCATGCTGGTCATCAAGGACCTGGTGGGGTTGCGCGACGTGATCCGCGCCCAGGGCGACCGCGTGAAGATGAGCGCCCTGGAGGAGTTCAACATCAAGTACGTGCAGGCCATCGACTACCGCAAGAAGAGCACCCAGTACGAGGGCATGCCCATCTCCGTGCTGCTGGTGCAGCTGGACTCCGACGACGAGGAGGCCCTGGAAGACACCGTGGCCGCCATCCTCAACCTGGTGCACCCCTACGACAACGCCGACGTGTTCGTGGCCGAGGACGAGAAGCAGGGGGAAATCTTCTGGGAGGACCGGCACAAGCTCTCGGCCATCTCCAAGCGGACCTCGGGCTTCAAGATCAACGAGGACATTGTCATCCCCATCGACGTGATCCCCGAGTTCTCCGCCTTTCTCGAGGCCCTGAACCTGCAGTACCTGGCCAAGGCCTACCGCGTGGCCCTGCACAAGGTCAGCTCCCTGCCCTGGGTGGCCGAGGACGACGAGTTCGTGGCCATGGAGCGCGATTTCTCCACCGACATCCTCAAGGGCGAGCTCACGGCCGAGGAACTGAGCGAGCAGGAGCTCGAGCTGCAGGTCTTCTACTTCTTCCAGGACCTGCGCTACCGCTACCCCGGCATCAAGGCCGAGCTGGACAAGATCTTCGAGGACATGCAGGCCACGCGCATCGTGCTGGCCAGCCACATGCACGCCGGGGACGGCAACACCCACGTGAACATCCCCGTGAACTCCAACGACCCCAAGATGCTGCGCGCCGCCGAGGGCGCCGCCGAGCAGGTCTTTGCCAAGGTCCTGGAGCTCAAGGGGCAGGTCTCGG
>CAZNSV010000007.1:19533-22483 GCA_964575775.1 uncultured Desulfovibrionaceae bacterium | reverse complement strand
AAGCAGGACCCGCTGCGCGGGCTCTCGCCCCAGCGCAAAAAACAGCTCTACCAGCAGCAGCTCAAGGAGCGCTTCGTGGAGCTCAAGGGCTATCTGGACGACTACCTGCCGCACATGGACAGCTCCCTGGAGCTGGTCAAGGAGAAGTGGGAGGAGCGCAAGCTCACCGAACGCAAGGCCGAGGCCGAGCAGTTCCTGCGCAAGGCCGAGGACCTGAAGCGCACCGGCAACTTCGACGAGGCCGTGACCGCCCTCAAGCAGGCCATCGAGCTGCTGCCCTCGGATCCCCGGGCCTACATGGAGAGCGGCAAGGTCTACGTGCGCATGAAGAAGTACCCCAGCGCCATCAAGCGCTTCCAGCAGGCCGAGGAGGTGGCCCTGGCCCTGCCCGAACCCAACAAGGAGATCGGCGCGGTGCGGGTGCTGCAGGCCAAGGAGTTGCTGCGCGGGGGCGAACCGCCCGACAGTCCCAAAATCCTGGAGCTGCTCAACGACGCGGCGGACAACTTCGGTAAGGCCCTGCTCAAGGCCGAGGAGGTCAAGCGCAGCGACGCCCCCGACGAGGGAGAGAAGAACGTCAACGCCGTGGTCAAGATCGCCGGGGATATCCTCAAGCTGGAGCTCGAGGACGTGCTGGGCCCCAACCACCCCGCCGTGGGGCGCTTCAAGGGCATGGCCCGCGACTCCATGCTGCTTCTGGGCGGCAAGAGCACCGACGAACTCCCCGGGGCGCAGCTCATCTTTCTGGGGCAGACCGCCCTGGACCAGGGCAACCACCAGGCCGCCACCAAGTACTTCCTCAAGGCCGCGGACCTGCCCGAGTTCTTCCACGCGGCCTGCAACGAGATGATCTACATGGGGCAGCTGGTGCGCCGCCGCAAGGGCCCGGCCCAGGCCATCGACATCTACCGCCGCCTCCTGGAGCGCAACCCGCCCAACATCTCCGCCGTGTTCTTCAACATGGGCGTGGCCCTGGCCGAGTCCGGCAACGACGTGGAAGCCGTGGCCACCCTCTGCCGGGGGGTCTACATCGACCCCGAGCTGCCCCGCAATCCCATGTTCTATCACAATCCCAAGCTCTTCCAGGCCATCGACCACCTGGCCTGGCTGCGCTCCTGCATCGCCGCCGCCGACCGGGAGGTGGCCGAGGACCCGGCCCTGCAGGCCCGGGGCGAGCTGCTGGAAGCCCTGCTGCTCTGCCTGGCCCGCAAGCAACCAAAGGAGGGAGTGGGCCTCTTGATCCAGGCCGTGCAGACCAAGGGCTTTTTCCAGTGGGAGTTCGCCCTGTTCGACCCGGCCCTGCAGCAGTACCTCCGGGCCATGCACGCCCACGCCGCGCGCTCGCGCAATCCCAAGGGGCAGCGCCTGGGCGCCTGCCTGGAGCGCGTGCTGGCCGTGCGGCAGCGCCTGACGCCGCCGGAGGGGCTCCCCGCCTTCAAACAAGAACTCTTCGGCCTGCTGCAGGACCTGGACAGCGGGGGGAGCAGCCCCGAGGTGGTAACGCGCTTCGCCCGGCTGGGCGCGGCCTACGCCTTCTTTTTTCAGGGGCCCAACGTCTGCTCCCTGCCCCTGCTCCGGAACTTCTGCATGCAGGTGGTGGACCGGATGCAAGCCGTCGACCCCAGCCGTCTCAAACGCTGAGCGCACCCGCCGCGCGTTTTTCCCTTCCTTTTTCCGGCTGTGGACTGTAGATTCATTCTGAACCGACCCGTGACGCACGGTGCGGCTGCACAGTTCATGCACCCGGAGGAGAGAGCGCCATGCCCCAGGCCGCGGTCGCAACACCGCAGGAACAACGGGAGCGCGAAAGCGCGCTGGAGCGCTTTGCCGCCTACGCCCGCAAGCTGCAGGAGCTCAAGGAAGGCAACATCAGCGACGAGTTTCTGCATCGCGAACTGCTGGTGGAATTCCTGCGCATCAATGCCGGTAATCTGACCGACCTGCCCCCCAACTCGTTGCAGCAGGTGGGCGTGGTGAACCTGCTCTGCCAGCGGGCCTTCCGACACCCCAAGTACAAGAACGTCGATAACATCATCCAGAGCCTCGTCGCAGACGTCGCGCGGCTGCAGGGCACGGACCCCCGGGAAGACCCGGACCTGCACCTCAAGCGCTTCGGCTATGCCCTCAACTCCGAACTGCTGCTGCTGCGTGTGCTGCAGTCCGTGGTGCGGGTGCAGGCCGACGTGGCCGGCACCTTTCGCGACAACATCCGCAGCCTCTACGGCGAGAACGGCACCCGCAGCTTCGACGAGTTCTACGCCAACACGGAGTTCTCCCCCAATTTCTGGCGCACCGTCATCGAGCACTTCGTGAAGAAGAAACTGGGCGAGGCCTACGACGACGTCATCCGCAAGGCCAAGTACAACTACTCGCGCACCCCCAAGAGCGTGCGCATCAACTTTCAGTTCGACCTGATCCTGGAAGAGCTGAGCCGGGAGGGGTTGCAGCGGCAGCGCTCCGACAAGCTGCGCCCCTACATCCAGACGGAAGTGGTGGAATTCGAGTACAAGCGCATTCGCCAGGCGGTGACCTGCTTTCTCATGGAGAACCGGGATTTCTACCTGGAGAACGAGGCGCCGGACAGCGACGCCCAGCCCATCATCGAGATGGTGTGCTTCGACCTCTCCGCCGCGGAATACAAGCAGGCGGCCCTGGCCCAGGCCATGCGCTCCGTGGAGTGGGAAGACATCGTGAACAACGAGGAGCAGCTGCTCCTCGAGGCCTTCGACACCATCAAGGGCAAGCTCCTGGCCGCGGCGCTGGGCGTGTCCATCGCCTACAGCACCATTCGGCGCGACTTCATCGAGGCGGTGAACATCTTCTCCACCAAGAACATGCAGATCTACGACGCCAGGGACATCGAGCACACGGCGGAGCTGATCCGCTACTTCAACCAGGATGCCCTGGAGGCCACGCTGCTCTACATGCTGGAGAGCTACTTCTTCAACAT
>CAZNSV010000007.1:0-19506 GCA_964575775.1 uncultured Desulfovibrionaceae bacterium | reverse complement strand
AGGGAGTGGGCCTCTTGATCCAGTCCGTGCACAAGAAGCGCATCGACCTGGAGACCCTCGAACAACTCTACCACTACGGCCTGTCGCGCATCCAGAAGAACAAGATCTTCATGCCCGACACTTACAATCCGGACATGCTCGAGTTCCGCATGGTGCGCTACGAGGACCTGGAGCGCTTCTACGATTTTCTGCAGATGCCCCGCTACTTGCGCGAACGCATGCAGGAAGTCTGGGAGGGCGCGGCCAACAAGATCGCCTTCTACGTGATCATCGACCTGGCCATGCTCACCCGCACCTCCACGGACATCAAGCGCGGGCTCACGGAAATCCTCTACAAGTACGGCATCGTGGTCTGACGACACGCCTGCTCGATGCGTTCGGCCAGGCGACGCGCCGCCAGGTTCCCCTCCACCCGCAGGCTGCCTGTGATGGCCAGGGCATCCTCCGGGGTGGGATCGGGCACGGGGCGACTGCTCCACAAGGCCGAGGCCCCGAATTCCTGAAAGGCGCGGTGGTAGAGACTCACATAGTCCTCCTGCGCGACTTCCGGGCGCCCAATGGGGCCAGGGGGCTGTTTCATAGTGGCGTTCATGCCTCACACTGGCCCAGCAACGGGTGAATGCTAAGACCTGCGCCCACCAAACGGGCTCCGCCCCACAGCCGCCCGCGCCCCTTCGCGCCCTTTCACCAAAGGCGCCCTCCACCCGCCCTCCCTTTTGCCCTGGCGCACAAGTTCATGCTCTGTGGCAGGCACGGTCTTGCGCTTGAGATGAAACAGGCGTATACGTTCTTCTGTTTCGTGACAACAATCAGCAACCAAGGCCCAGCCTACCCTCAGAAACCATGCACATTGCCGAAGGTGTTCTCAACGCCCCGACCCTGCTCGCGGGGTGGGGATTGACCCTGGCCGCCACCCTCGTGGGCCTCAGGCGCATCGACCCCCGACACATTATGACCGTGGCCATGCTGGCTGCGGCCTTTTTCGTGGCCTCGCTCATCCACGTGCCACTGGGGCCCGCCAGCGTGCACCTCGTGCTCAACGGGCTGTTGGGGCTGGTGCTGGGTTGGGCCTGCTTCCCCGCCCTGTTCTGCGGGCTGCTGCTCCAGGCCCTGTTCTTCCAGTACGGGGGGCTCTCGGTGCTGGGCGTGAACACCTTCACCATGGCCTTTCCCGCCGTGCTCTGCGGCCTGGCCCTGCGCCCCCTGCTCTTGCGGGGGGGCACGGTCCGCGCCGGGGCCGCCTTTGCCGCGGGCTTCCTGGCCGTGCTGTTCTCCGGCCTCCTCACGGCCCTGGCCCTGGCCGTTACGGGCGAGGGCTTCCTCACCCCGGCCAAGCTCATCCTCGCGGGCCACGTCCCCGTGATGGTCCTGGAAGGCCTGATCACCCTGTTCGCCGTGGGTTTCCTGGCCAAGGTGCAGCCCGAGATCCTGGGCCTGCGCCCCACGGCCTGACCCCCCCCTGAAGGAGATTCCCGTGCGCATGTTCCGCCCAGTCATCCTGTCCGCCCTGTGGCTCCTCCTGGCCTGTCTCCTGTCCACGCCCCTGGCCTGGGCGCACAAGGTCCAGCTCTTCGCCTATTTCGAGGGCGCGGAGCTGGTCAGCGAGTCCGGATTCGGCAAGGGGCGCCCCTGCAAGGAGTGCGGCATGCAACTCCTGAACCGGGTCGACGGCAGCCTGCTCCTGCAGGGGCAGAGCGACGCCCAGGGCCTCTGGCGCACCACCCTGCCCCCGGAAGCGGCCCAGTGCGGCGAGGGCCTGCTGCTGGTGCTGGATGCCGGGGAAGGGCACCGGGCCGAATGGAAGATCGCCCCTGAAGAGTATCTGCACCTCTATTCCGGCCCGGCCGTGCCCGCTGCCCAAGCGAGCGGACCCACTGCGGACGCCCCGGCCGGGCCCCTGGCCGCCACCGGCACGGCGGTCGACCCCGCGGCCCTGGAGGCCATGGTCGCTCGGACCGTGTCCGCGGCCGTATCCGAGGCCGTGGCCCGGGAGCTGGCCCCGGTGAAGAAGCTGCTGCTGCAACCCGAGGAGCCGGACTGGCGCGGCATTCTCGGGGGGCTGGGCTACATCTTCGGCCTGGCCGGCATCTATGCCTATGCCCGCAGCCGCAAGGCCTGAGCCGCGGCTGCCCCACACGCATTCCTACCCAAAGGAGACCCCCATGCACCGCTTCCCCGTCCTGCTCGGCAGCCTGGTTTTGCTGCTGCTCTGCGTCCCTGCCTGGGCTCACTTCGGCATGGTCATCCCGGACAGCTCCGTCATCGACCAGGAGCAAAAGACCGCCGCCGTGACCCTGTCCTTCTCCCACCCTTTCGAGAACGTGGGCATGCCCCTGGAAAAGCCCAAGGCCTTCGGCGTGTCCTTCGAGGGTGAGTTGCAGGACCTGCTGGCCAGCCTGCAGGAAGTTCAGGTCATGGGGCACAAGGCCTGGCAGACGCAGTACGCGTTCAAGCGCCCCGGCGTGTACCAGTTCGTCATGGAGCCCACGCCCTATTGGGAGCCGGTGGAGGACCTGTCCATCATCCACTACACCAAGACCCTGGTGGGTGCCTTTGGCGAGGAGGAAGGCTGGGACCAGCCTCTGGGCCTCAAGACCGAGATCGTGCCCCTCGCGCGCCCCTTCGGCGGTTACGCGGGCTACGTCTTCACCGGACAGGTGCTGTTGGACGGCAAGCCCGTGCCGGGGGCGGAAGTCGAAGTGGAATACTACAACAAGGACGGCAAATACAAAGCTCCCAGCGACTACCACGTGACCTACGTGGTCAAGGCCGATGCCAACGGCGTGTTCAGCGTGGGCTGCCCCTTGCCGGGCTGGTGGGGCTTTGCAGCCCTGAACGAGGCGGACTTCACCCTCAAGAATCCCGAGGGCGAGGACAAGCCCGTGGAGATCGGCGCCGTGCTCTGGGTGGAACTGCTGCCCTTCCAATAACCATGAGGCCCTGGCCGCGAGGTGCTTCCGTGTGCCTCGCGGCCCCGGCCGTTGTGAGCCGCCCATGTCCCTGCCCGACGAACCCTTCAGCCGGGGCGCCTCGCCCCTGCACCTGGCCGACCCGCGTTTGAAGCTGCCCGCGGCCCTGGCCCTGATCCTGGCCGTGGCCGTGGGGCAGAGCCTGCCCGCCGCCCTGGCCGCCCTGCTGCTCGGCACCGCCCTGACGCTCTGGGCGCGGCTGCCCGTCAGGCCCCTCTGCCTGCAGCTGGCGGGGGCCAACCTGTTCATAGGTTTTCTCTGGCTGGTGCTGCCCTTCACCGTGCCCGGCGAAGCTGTGCTCACGGCCGGTCCCCTGGCCCTGAGCCGCGAGGGGCTGCGGCTCTGCCTGCTCATCACCCTCAAATGCAACGCCATGCTGTTGCTCTTCACGTCCCTGGTGGCCACCAGCAGCGTGCCCGCCCTGGGGCAGGCCCTGCAGAGCCTCAGGGCGCCCGTGACCCTGTGCCGGCTGCTGCTCTTCACCTACCGCTACATCTTCGTCATTGCCCAGGAGTACGGACGCCTGGCCCGCGCGGCGCGGCTGCGGGGCTTTCGCCCCGCCAACCGGCTGCACACCTACCGCACCTACGCCAATCTCTTCGGCATGACCCTGGTGCAGAGCTGGAACCGGGCGCAGCGGGTGCAACAGGCCATGGAGCTGCGCGGCTTCACGGGGCACTTCCACAGCCTGGAGCCACGGCGGCTCACGCCCGAGGCGGCGCTGCCCATCGGTGGGTTGCTGCTCCTGGCTCCGGCGCTGGCTTTTTGGGGACTGTGGGTGTAGGAGCAGGGGCATGACAACGCCCCTTCTGGAAGGCCGCGGCCTGACCTACAACTATCCCGGTCGCTCCGCTCCGGTGCTGCAGTCCGCCGACTTCGTGCTGGGGCAGGAGCGCCTGGGGCTCATCGGCGCCAACGGCAGCGGCAAGACCACGCTGCTGCACATCCTCATGGGGCTGGAGCGCCCCCAAGCGGGGGAGGTACGGCTGCAGGGCACGCCCATGCAGGGCGAAAAGGATTTCCGGATCCTGCGCAATGCCGTGGGCTTCGTGTTCCAGCAGCCCGACGACCAGCTCTTCATGCCCACGGTACTGGAGGACGTGGCCTTCGGCCCCCTGAACCAGGGGTTGAGCCCAGACGCGGCCCGCCAGCGCGCGGAGGAGACCCTGGCCGCCCTGGGCCTGGCCGGATTCGGGGAACGCATCACCCACCGCCTTTCCGGTGGGGAGAAGCGCCTGGTCTCCCTGGCCACGGTGCTGGCCATGCGCCCCAAGGTGCTGCTGCTGGACGAACCCACCAACGACCTGGACCCCGAGACCCGACACCGGCTGCTGGAACTGCTCAACGGCCTGCCCCAGGCCATGTGCATCGTGTCCCACGACTGGGAGTTCCTGCACCACACGGTGCAACGGCTGGTGGTCCTCAAGGAGGGGCGCCTGGAAGCGCGGGACGCGGCGGTGCTGCACACCCATGTCCACGCCCACCCCGGCGGGGAAGGCAACCACGTGCACGTGCCTGTGGTCGGGGAACCGGCGGTCTGAAGCTTCAGCTGGCAGGGACCGGGTGCCCGTATTGGGTGATGAGCCGCCGCGCCAGGCCCGGCACCGTGCCCAGGTCCGGCTTGGCCACCTGCTCGTCGGCCCGCACGGACTCGCCCTTGTGCCGCAGCTCCGGCGTGATCAGCGAGGAATAGAGAATCACCGGCAGCTTGTGCAGCACCGGGTCGTCCTTGATGCGCTTGGTCATGGTGAAGCCGTCCATGCTGGGCATCTCGATGTCCGAAACCACCACGTTGAGGAAGTCGGTGATGTCCGCGCCCTGGGCCTGGGCCTGGGCCTTGAGCCCCAGCACGTAGTCCAGGCCGTCCTGGCCGTTGGTCACCACGTGATACTCGAAATTGCCGTTGCGCATGGTCTCTTCCATCAGCCCGCGAATGACCTTGGAATCGTCGGCAATGAGGGCCTTCCAGCGGGGCTGCCCGGCATAGTCGCCCAGTTCCCCGGCCGGACGGGAGCGCTCGTCGAATTCGGCAATGATGCTCTCCAGGTCCACCAGCTGCACGAAACGGTCCTCGATGTTGGTGATGCCCACGATACTGCCCTGCTTGAGCTGCCCCAGCATCTCCGAGGGCGGCTCCACGTCGCGCCAGAACACGCGGTGGATGTCCACCACCCCAGAGACCAGAAAGCCCGTGAGGGTCTGGCTGAATTCCGTGACGATGATCACGTCGTAGGGGCGCGACTGGGTGTTGAACCCGAGCCAGACCCCCAGGTCCAGCACGGGCAGCACCTTGCCGCGCAGGGGCAGCACGCCCATGAAGCACGGATGGGGAGCGAACTCCGGCCGTTTGAGGCCCGGGTTCTCGATGACCTCCAGGACCTTGGCCACGTTCACGCCCAGGGCGCAGCGGTTCTCGGGCTCCTGAGCGTCGCCCCCGCTTTCGGGGTAGGAATCGATGTAGAACTCGAGGATTTCGAGCTCGTTGGTGCCGGTTTCCAGCAGGATTTCTTTTTGTGCCATGGTGGCCCCCTGGGGTGTGGGCCGGACCACCCGCATCGTGCCACGCCACCAAGCGCGGGCAGGGGCAGCCCCGGTCCTGCGGCACCCTAGCGTGAAAAGCCTCCGGAAGTCACCTCTTTTTCAGAAGAAAAGAATCGAGGAACCCTGATGGTGAACAGGTCTTTCCTGCTGCAGAGCGGCCAATCGCCTGCGCCCCCGCGCCTTGATGGAGGCCAGATCCAAGGGTAGGGGCTCGCCGCTGGCCAGCCCTTGCTCCAACTGAGCCCGCAGGTTTGCCAGACGCAGGGCGCGCTCCCGGTCCCGCTCTTCCAGCAGACGCAGCGCCTCCTGCACCACCTCTCCGGCGGAACCGTACAGCCCGCTGCTCACCTTGCTCCTGATCAACTCCGCGAGTTGGGGGGAAAGAGAAATGTCCATGTCCGACCTCCTCGCCAGTCTGCCACAGGCCCCGAAATCGGGCTTGTGGTTGCGCCTACCTAAGGGCTTGGGACAGGAAAACGCCAGGGGTTATACCCTGTGGAGTTTTCGGCCAACGATGGCAGGCCCGCACCCCGGGCTCTGCCGGGATGCGGGCCGCCTCGCGAACTCCGGGAGCCCTCAGCCCTGGATGCTGATCCGCTGGGGCTTGCGGCTCTCGTCCTTGGGGATGCGTACCGTGAGCACCCCGTTCTTGTAATCCGCCTTGACCTTGTCCTCATGAATGCACTCGGGCAGGGGCACCATGCGCTGGAAACTGCCGAAGCCGCGCTCCTGCCACGTGGGGTTCTCGTCCGGGCTCTTGCGATCGTAGCGCTTCTCGCCCTTGAGCACCAGGGTGCCCCGCTCCACCGTGAGCTCCAGGTCCTTGGGCTCCAGGCCGGGCACCTCGGCCGTGACGATCACTTCCTGCTCGTTCTCCGCCACGTCCAGCGCCGGGAACAGACCGCGCTCGGCCAATCCGCCCCGCCAAGGGGCGCGGAAGAACTCCTCCATGAACCCGAAGAGCTCGTCCGACTTGCGCGCGGGCAACTCCTCCCGCTTGGCCGCGGTGTCTCGCCGATACAGAGAAGGCAACAGGTTCCTGAACATATGTCATCTCCTCTGCGTTGTTGGTTGTACTTGGGCTGTTGCCGTCAATCCAGTCCCTAGCCCACGCTGATCTCGATGCGCCGGGGCTTGGCCGCCTCGCTCTTGGGCAGGAAGAGGTCCAGCACCCCGTTCTGCAGCGTGGCCTTGATGCGCTCCCGGTCCACGGTGTCCGCCAGGGTGAAGTTGCGTACGTACAGCCCGCTGCCGAACTCCACGTGGGTGTAGCGACGCCCCCCGGAGCCCGTGGTGTCGTGCCGCACGGGCGCGCTCACGGTCACCTCGTTCTTGTTCAGGTCGATGACCAGGTCCTCCTTGCGCACGCCGGGCATGTCCATGGAGATGTGGAACCCGTCCTCGCGCTCCACGATGTCGCTGGCCGGACGCACCCGGGGCAGGGCCTGCTCTTCCTTGCGTTCGATCTGGGTGTTCATGGCTGCACTCCCTTTGCGTCAGTTTTCGATGGCGACCTTGCGCGGCTTCACTTCCTCGGCCTTGGGCAGGATCACTTCCAACACCCCGTCCTTGAGGGACGCCTTGACCTGATCCCGCTGCACCGGCACGTTGATGGTCAGCACCCTCTGGAAAATCCCATGGGGGCGCTCGCGCCGGTAATACTTGCCCTCCACGGGCTTGCGCTCGCCCTTGATGGCCAGGGTGGAATCGGTGAGGGTAATGTCCAGGTCCCCGATCTCCAGACCCGGCACCTCCAGGGTGGCGTACAGGTTCTGCTCGTCCTCGCTCAGGTTCAGGGGCGGATAGGTCCCCCGCCGCTGGCTGTAGACCAGGGGGGTGAAAAAGCCGTCCAGAAGCCGGTCAAAGTCGCGGTCATTGCCGAAAAAAGGGCTGAGTTCAGTAACCATATCAGCTACCTCCAGGTTGATGGCTTTGTCCTGAAGATAAGCCGCCCCTGCCCACAGTCAAGACCCTTGCAAAATATTTATGACGAACACTTCCGGCATGATATCGCAATGACACCAGCAAGTACCCATAGATATTGCGCGATTATTGCAGAGAACAGGGTTTGGGCCTGCGCGGGCTGAGCCGTGTCCGGTGCCTGCGAGGACCAAGGGCGGCAGGCCCCCTCCCTGAGCCGGGCCCCGCTTCCCGCCTCAAGTCCCACTGGCCTTGCCCCTCCCCCTCGTGCTAGAGCATCTGGCGATGTTTCTTTCCGCCCAATCAACTCTTTCGCGTTCGCGCCGCCTGTTGCTCCTGGCCTGCCTGCTCTTTTTCGGGGGCTGCATGCTGGTGCTCTGGCACGTGGAGATCGGGGAAAACGCGGCGGCCATGCTCCCGGACAGCGGTCCCGTGGCCCGCGACTTCCGGCTGCTGCAGCTGGCGCCCTTTGCCCAGCGGCTGGCCATTTCCCTGGAGGACAAAGGGGGGCTGGGGCCGGACGCCCTGACCACGGCGGCCCGGGAGCTGGCCGAGGAGTTGCGCGCGGTGGGCCCGCCCCTGATCCGCGATGCCCTGGCCGGACCTTCCGAGGCGGCGCGGGATTTCGGCCCCCAGCTTTTCGTGAACCTCTTGCGGCGCCTGCCTTCCCTGGCCTCGGCCCAGGACCGCGAGGCCATCCGGGAGCGTCTGTCCGCCGAGGCCCTGACCCTGGCCATGCGCAAGAACCTACAGCTGCTGCAGGCCCCCCAGGGCTTTCTGGTGGAGCCCCTGGTGCGCCTGGACCCCCTGGAGCTGCGCGACATCGCCCTGGACAAGCTGGCCGCCGTGCGCCTCTTGCCGCACATGCGCCTGCACAACGGCGCCTTTCTCAGCCGCGACCTCCGCCACGCCCTGGTGCTGGCCGAGACCGACGTGTCCGTCACGGACATCAAGGGCAGCAAGCGGCTGCTGGAGCGGGTGGAGCGCATCATGATGCGCAGCCTGCCCCCGGACATCGAACCCAGCCTGCTCTGCGGCCACGCCTACACCCGGGCCAACGCCGAGGCCGTGCGCCTGGACATGGCGCGCATCCTCTCCATTTCCATTCTCGGACTGGGGTTGCTCTTCGGGGTCACGGTGCGGACCTGGCGGGTGCTCTTCGTGCTGCTGGTGCCCGGCATGGCCTATCTGGCCGGGGCCGCGGCCACGGCCACCTTCTATCCCGTGGTCTCGGGCATCACCCTGGGATTCGGCGGTGTGCTCATGGGCATCAGCGCGGATTTCGCCCTGCACGTGTTCATGGCCCTGCGCTACGGCCGCGACAAACCCGGCAACCTGCTGGCCGGGGTGGCCCGCCCCATCATCTTCTCCTTTTTCACCACAGCCGCGGCCTTCTCCATCATGCTGCTCTCCGGGCTGCCCGGGGTGCGGCAGCTGTCCGTGTTCTCCCTGGCCGGGTTGAGCGCGGCGCTCTGCGCGGCCCTGTTCCTGCTGCCCCAGCTGCCCCTGGGCACCAGGCCCCACAACATGCCCCCCACCCAGCACCACCGCCCCCTGCCCTTGCGCTGGGACTTCGGACGGCAGCACCCGCGCAGCATCCTGGTCTGCTGGTTGTTGCTGCTGTTGGGTTGCGTGCTGGCCGGACGCCATCTGCACCTGGAAAGCGACCTGCGCAAGCTGGCCCTCATGCCCGAGCCCCTGGTCCAGGCCGAGCAGGACTTCAAGCGCGACTGGGGTGACGTCCGCAGCCAGGCCATGGTCTTTGCCTTTGGCGAGAGCCTGCAGCAGGCCCTGGCCGTGAACGAGAGTGCCTACGAGCAGTTGCGGGGGATACTCCCTTCGGGGCAGAGCCTGCGCCAGGTCCTGTCCCTGGCACCGCTCCTGCCGCCGGACAGCACCCAGCAGCAGCGGCGCAAGGCCTGGACCGAATTCTGGGCCGAGGAACTGCCCCGGGCGCGCCCCCTGCTCTTGGGCACGGCCCGGGACCTGGGATTCAGCACCTCGGCCTTCGACCCGTTCTTCCAGCTGCTGCAGCAGGATCTCGCCGCGCCGGAAGTGGCCCTCAACCCGCACGCCCTGCGCGACATGGGGCTCGGGCCCATCCTGGACATGCTGGCCAAGGGCTCGGAGGACGGCTTCCAGGTCATCACCCTGCTGCCGGACGACCCCCTGATCCTGCAGAAGACTCCCCCGGCCTGGAGCAACGAGGAGGAGGGGCCCCTGCGCCTGGTCTCCCAGACCGGGTTCCGCCAGGCCATGGAGCAGGCCCTGCACTACGATTTCACCCGGTTCCTGCTCCTGGCGGGGGCAGCGGTGTTCCTCCTGCTGCTGATCATGTTCCGCCGCCCGGTGAAGGTCTGCCTGGCCCTGGTGCCCGTGCTCACGGCCTTGGCCATGCTCATGGGCGGCAAGGGGCTGCTGACCCACTTCGGCGGCACGGGCCTGACCATCTACGGGGTCCTGGCCGCGGTACTCTGCATGGGGCTGGCCGTGGACTACGGCATCTTCATGACCCTGCGGCCGGAGCGCGCCCACGACAACATCACGGACCGGGCCGTGCTGCTCTCCGGGTTGTCCACCATCCTGGGGTTCGGCTCCCTGGCCGTGGCCCAGCACCCGGCCCTGCACGGCATGGGGCTGGCCGTGCTCCTGGGACTGGCCGGGGCCCTGCCCGCCGCGCTCTTCGTCATCCCCGCCCTGCAGGCCCTGTTGCGGCGAGGGTCCGGTTGATGCGCCCCTTGTCGGCTTTGCTCGGCCGGATGCTCTGCCTGGGCCTCTGCCTGGGGCTCGCGGCCTGCGGCGTGCGTTCGGCGGCCTGGCTGCCCGCGGAGCCGGAATTGGCCGCTGCCCTGCGGCAGGTGGACTGGCTGCCCCCTGCCGACACGCCCCAGCTCCTGCGCCTGGAGGCCCGGCTGCAGATCGGCTCGCGCGGCTTTCCTCTCAGCGCCGTGCTGCGCCGGGATACCCGACAGCTGCGGGCCGTGATCATGAGCGACATGGGGCTGACCCTCTGCGACATGGAGGTGACCCCGGTGGGGCACACCACCCACAAGGTCTTGCCGGATCTCGAAAAACGCGGCCAGATCCAGGGGCACGTGGCCCGCACCCTGCGTCGTATCTTCCTGGCGCCCCGCCTAGTGGAGCCATTCAGCGTGCACCGCAGGGGCGAGGAGCTCAGCCTCGTGTCCGGCCGGGGGGACCAACGCCTGGAGCGCATCCACGACGCCACCACCCTGCGGCTCGTGCGCATCGAGGCCCCGGAGCAGGGCTGGACCCTGAGCCTGCCCCCTCCGGATACGGATGCGGACTTGCCAGCCAAGGGGCGCTTCGAGTATCGCGACAGGAGCGGCGGTTACAGTGTCCAGGCCCTGCTGCTCTCCCTGGAACCGGCGCCCTGACAGAAATCCCGTTTCGTTGCCGTCAACCTGCGAGGATTGCCATGACCAACCTCCCACAGGCCTTGCCCCCCACCACCGTGGGTACCCTGCAAGTCGCGGACGGACAGGCCCAGCAGGCCTTCCTGCTGCCCGAGGATTTTCTCGGTTTTGCCGGGCACTTTCCCGGTCGCCCCTTGCTCCCGGCTTTCGTGCAACTCTACATGGGGCGCTGGGTCATCGAGCAATGGCAAGGCGAGCCCCTGCCGCTGCAGAGCGTGGAACGGGCCAAGTTCTTCGCGCCCATCGGCCCCGGCCAGCTCACCGTGCGCTGCAAGGCCACCGTGGCGGGCTACCTGGTGCACCTGGAGAACGAGGCCGGGCTGGCGTCCCAGTTCCTGATCTCGGCGGAAATGCACGAGTTCGGAGCCGCCGGAGCGTGATCAAGCCCTATTTTCCCCCACGGCCGGGCGAGCCCCCGCCGCTGTGCGGCAGCGTGGAGCGCCGGGTGCGCTTCGAGGAAGTGGACGCCCTGGGCATCGTCTGGCACGGGCGCTACGCCGGGTACGCGGAAGAGGGGCGCATGGCGGTCTGCCGCAACCACGGCATCGGCTATCTGGACCTCTACCGCCAGGGGCTCCTCACGCCCATCAAGGCGCTGCACATCGACTTCCACCACCCCCTGCGCTTCGACGAGGAGTTTCGCATCGAGGCACGGCTGCACTATACCGAGGCCGCGCGCATCAATTTCTCGTGCAGCATCGTCAATGCCGAGGGCCGGGTCTGCACCACGGGCTACAGCGTGCAGCTCATGCTGGATGCCCAGGGCGAGCAGCTGCTGCTGCCGCCCCCTGGCTACCGGGAATTCCTGGCGCGCTGGCAGGCCCAGCATGCCGCGTGAAACAACCCTGGACGCTGACGCGGCCCTGGTCTAGAGTATTTGGTTCCATGCTCGCCCCCAGCACCCTGTCCTGCCGGATCTCCGGCGCATGCGAGGCCTGATGCGGCTGCACCTCATCTATCCCGGCTGGCGCAAGCTCGAACGCCAGACCGAGTTCCACCTGCCCCCGCATGGTCCCGTGGTCTTTGCCGCGGAAGTGCCGCGCGACGTGGAGCTGGTCTTCACGGACGAGAACCGCGAGTCCCTGCTGCCCGAGCACTACGACCAGCCCGCGGACCTGGTGGCCCTGTCCGTGATGCTCACCTGCCAGCTGCCCCGGGCCTTTGCCATTGCGGACAGCTTCCGCGCCCGGGGCGTGCCCGTGCTCTTCGGGGGCATCGCCACCCAGCTGCACGCCGAGGAGGTGCTCGGCCACGCCGACGCCGTGTTCCTGGGCGAGGTGGAAGGCCGCTTCGCCCAGGTCATTGCCGATTTCCGCAAGGGGCGCCTGCAAAAGGTCTACGACTACCTGCGCAACCCCCCGGACATCGCCCTGGTGGGCCCGGCCCGCCGCGAAATCCTCAAGCGCGAGCTCTACAACTACCGGGGCGTGCAGATGGTGGACCTGGTCCATGCCTCCCGGGGCTGCCGCTTCAACTGTTTCCCCTGTTGCGTGGGGTATCTTGGGGGCAAGGTCCATCGCCCCCGCCCCATCGACACGGTCATCGCGGAACTGGAGGCCATCCCCAACAACCGGCTGTTCATCGTGGACAACTCCCTGGCCCAGGATCGGGACTGGCTCAAGGACCTCTTCCGGGCCATGATCCCCCTCAAGAAGAAGTGGGTCTCCCACCCCATCCTCTACGACGACGAAATCCTGGACCTGGCGGCCCAGGCCGGGTGCTGGTACGTGTACCAGGCCGTGTTCGACACCTCGGACGTGATCCGGGGGCGCATCGCCCAGCTCAAGGCCCACGGCATCGCGGTGGAAGGCACCATCCTCCTGGGCACCGACGACCAGGACGAGACCCTGATCAAGCGTTTGGTGGATTTCCTCTGCGAGGTGGAGCTGGACATCGCCGAGTTCACCATCCTCACGCCCTTCCCCCACTCCCCGGTGCGCGCGCAGCTGGAGGCCGAGCACCGCATCCTGAGCAACGACTGGAGCCGCTACACCTGCGACCAGGTGGTGTTCCAACCCCGGCACATGAGCCCGGAGCGCCTGCGCGAACTCTATCACCACGCCTGGGACACCTTCTACGCCGACGGGGGGCAGCAGCTGAAAATGGGCGAACTCTTCCGCAAGGTGGTGCAGCGCGAAATGGCCGACGGCACCTACCGTCGCTACAATCCGCGCCAGCCCCGCTCCTTTGCCCGCACCGCGCCCGGGCCGGTTGCGGACGGCGTCACCGACGCCGACGCCTGAGCCCTGCCGTGGCCGCCATTCTGCTCATTTCCTGCAACACCGCCGTGGAGCCCTACCCGGTCCATCCCCTGGGGCTGGCCATGGTGGCTGCCGCGCTGCAGGCCGCGGGGCACCGGGTCCGACAGCTGGACCGCCTGGTCTGCGGCCCGGAGGACTTCCCCCACCGGTTGGCCGCGACCCTGGCCGAGTTCGCGCCGGACTGCATCGGCCTGTCCCTGCGCAACATCGACAACGTGGATTCCTTTTCCGGCGAGGCCCACTGGTATCTGGGGCAAGCCCGGGAGCTGACCACCCTGCTGCGCTGCCTGAGCCAGGCCCCCCTGGTCCTGGGCGGACCGGCCTTTTCCCTCATGCCCGAGGCCGTGCTGGAGTTCCTGGGCGCGGATTACGGCGTCGTGGGGCCCGGCGAGGAGGCCTTTCCGGACCTGCTGGCCGCCCTGGCCAGGGGCGAGACTCCGCCCCGCATCCTCAGGGGGCGCCCCGGCCCGCCCAGGCTGCGCCCGGCTCCGGATCCGGAAATCCTGGCCCACTACCTGCGCGCCAGCGGCCTGGCCAACCTGCAGTCCAAGCGGGGCTGCCCCTTCCGCTGCGCCTACTGCAGCTACCCCACCCTGGAAGGGGGCGCCTTTCTCTGCAAGGACCCCGAGGAACTGGCCGAGGAAGTGCTCTGGCTGCACCGGGAGCACGGGGTGCAACAGCTCTTTTTCACGGATTCGGTGTTCAACGACCCGGACGGGCACTGCCTGAAGGTGGCCGAGGCCCTGGTCCGCCGCAAGTCGCCGGTGCGCTGGTCCGCGTTCTTCCGCCCCCAGGGCTTGGAGCCAGAGCACCTGGCCCTGTTCAAGGCCGCGGGCTGCATGGCCCTGGAGCTGGGCACGGACGCGGCCTGCGACGCCACCCTGGCCGGGCTGGGCAAGGGCTTCGACTTCGCCGGGGTGCTGCGCTGCGTGGCGGCGGCCCGCGCCGTGGACCTGCCCGTGGCGCACTTCGTCATGTTCGGCGGCCCGGACGAGACCTCCGCGACCCTGGAGCAAGGCCTGGCCAATCTGGCCCGGCTGGAGCACAATGTGGTCTTCGCCTTCTCGGGCATCCGCATCCTGCCGGGCACGGCCCTGGCCCGGCGCTCAGTCGCGGAGGGGGTCCTCCTGGAAGGGGCGGACCTGCTGCACCCGGCGTACTATTTTTCGCCGCACATCGCGCCCGAGACACTGAACAGTCGGCTCGCCGCGGCCTTTCAGGGGCAGCGGCTGCGCTTCTTCCCGCCCGAGGCCGCCCGGCAGCGCATGGAGGTGCTGCAACGCTTCGGCGGGCGGGGGCTGCTCTGGGATCGGCTGTTGGAAGCGCCCCCCCAGGGCTACGCCCGACGCAGGAAGACCCTCCAGCCGCAGCCATGCTGAGTCGCCGCGCCCAAAGAACCGCCAGGATGCAACAGCCGTTGCCCGAGGAGACGCCGCCCCTCATCGGGGGCGCTGCCGTGGCCCCTCCCGCGAGCCTCAAGGCCGCCGTGGCGGTGCCGGTCTATGACCATGCCGCCACCCTGCGCGCGGTGGTGGCCGGGGTGCTGCGCGAGTTGAAGCAAGCGTCGAGCACCGGTCCGGCCCCGCACCTGGCCCCGCACTTGGCCCTGCACCCGGCGGTGCTGGTGGTGGACGACGGTAGCCGGGACGCGCCGGAGCGCGAGCTGGACGGGCTGGAGGTGCTGCTGCTGCGCCACCCGCGCAACCTGGGCAAGGGCGCGGCCCTCCTCACGGCGGCCCGGGCCGCGCGGGAACTGGGCTGCACCCATCTCGTCACCCTGGACGCGGACGGCCAGCATCTGCCCGAGGATTTGCCCGCGTTTTTCCAGGGCATTGCCCGGGAGCCCCACGCCGTGCACGTTGGCTTGCGGGATTTCAGCGCCCCCGGAGTGCCGCGCGCCTCGCGCTTCGGGCGCTGGTTCTCCAACTTCTGGCTGCGGGTGCACCCGGGGCGCCGCCTGGGCGACAGCCAAAGCGGTTTCCGGGCCTATCCCCTGGCCGCGCTGCTGGACCTGCCCCTCCGGGACCGGCGCTACTCCTTCGAGGTGGAAGTGCTGGTCAAGGCCGCCTGGGCCGGGCTGCCGCTCCAGGACATCCCCATCCGGGTGCACTACCCGCCACAGCGGGTCTCGCACTTTCGCGCCCTGCAGGACAATCTGCGCATCACCCTGCTCAACACGCGCCTGACCATGCGCGCCCTGCTGCCCTGGCCGCACCGGCAGCTGCTGGCCAGGACCGGCGCCAACGGCACCGAGCCCGGCTTCAGGGTGCTGCGCCTGCGCGAGTCCGTGCGCCTGCAGCTCCGGCGCGGGGTCACGCCCCGCTCCCTGGCTTTGTCCGGGGCCCTGGGCATGGGCATCGGCTGCCTGCCCCTGTTCGGGGTGCAGACCGTGACCGTGCTGGCCGCCGCAGCCTGGACCGGGGGCAACCGCTTCGTGGCCCTGGGCGTGAACCAGCTCTGCATGCCCCCCTTGGTGCCGGCCCTGTGCATCGAGGTGGGGCATTACCTGCGCCACGGCCGCTTCCTCACGGAAATCTCCCTGCGCACCCTGGGCTACGAGGCCCCGCAGCGGCTCTGGGAATGGCTGCTGGGCGGGCTGGTGCTGGGGCCGCTGCTGGCCCTGCTCATGGCCGCGCTGCTCTGGTGCACGGCCCGGATGCTCCTGCCCCGTGCAGGCGAGGAGGAAGCGTGAACCAGGAACCCACAGCGCCCCCCCGTTGGAGCAGCCGCAGCATCGCCAACCGCTTCCAGCACGGTTTTTTCTACGCCCTGATCCGCCTGGGGGGGCGGCGACCGGCCTACGCCTTCCTGCGCCTGGTGGCGGCCTGGTACACCCTGCTGCGCCCCTCGGTACGAGAACGCAGCCTGCCCTACCTGCGGCGCCGCTTCCCCGGAGCCACGCCCCTGCAGCTCTTGCGGCACGGCTACCGCCTGAGTTGCCGCTTCGGCGAGGTGCTCATCGACCGCGCCTGCCTGGGCATCCTGGGCCCCACGGACGGTCGGGCCCGCTTCACCAAGGGGCGCGAGGACCTGCCCGCCCTGCTCCAAGAGGGGCGCGGCTGCATCCTCCTGGGCGCCCACGTGGGCTGCTGGCAGGTGGCCATGGCGGGTATTGACTTTCTGCGGACCCCGGTGAACATGCTCCTGCACCGCGAACCGGGCGACCTGGACCGGCACTGGTTCGAGCACCGGGGGGAGGACACCCCCTTCCGGCTCATCGACCCTGCCGGCCCCCTGGGCGGCGCGGTGGAGACCGCCGCGGCCCTGCGCCGCGGCGAGGTGCTCTGTCTCATGGGCGACCGGGTGGGCCCGTCCGGGGAGCCTGCACGCGGCACCCTCAGCCTGCCCTTTCTGGGCGCACCGGCGCCCTTTCCGGTGAGCGCCTTCCGCCTGGCCGCGGCCACGGGCGCCCCGGTGGCGGTGCTGCTGACCCATGCCTGCGGACCGGGCGAGTACGAGCTGGAGCTGGCCGGGGTCATCCGCGTGCCCGGCCCCCTGGCCCGGGAGCCCGAAGCCTGCGCGCCCTATCTGCGGCAGTACGTGGCGCTGCTGGAAGACTACTGCCGCCGGCACCCGTACCAGTTCTTCAACTTCTACGACATGTGGGACAAGCCAGAGGAGCGATGATGGACCTCAAGACCCGGTTGAAACAACTGCTCGTCACGGAGCTGCAGCTCGAGGACCTGGACCCGGCGAGCATCCCGGACGACGCGCCCCTGTTCGGCGATCCGCAGAACCCGGCCAACGAGCACGGCCTGGGCCTGGACTCCCTGGACGCCGTGGAGGTGGTGGTGCTGCTCCAGAAGCATTTCCAGGTGGAGATCAAGGACATGGAGGAGGGGCGCGTGGCCCTGCAGAATATCGAGAGCCTGGCCCGGTTCATTGCGGAGCGGCAGGCGGCATGAAGCCCCTGGCGGTCCAGGTGACGGGACGCGGCTGCATCTGCAGCCTGGGCGCCAACGAGCCGGGCTGCGTGGAGGCCCTGTTTTGCCCCGGCCGGGAGCCCCTGCCGCGCCCCTCGAAACGGTTCACCACTGCCCACGCCCGCAGCTATCCTGTGTTCGAGCTGCCCCCGGCCGTGACGGCGGGGCTGCCCGGGGATGCGGGGCTGTTCCTCACCGCGCGCCTGAGCCTGGCCGCGGGGCTGGAAGCCCTGGCGGATGCGGGCCTGGCCGCGCCCGGCGCCCTGGCGGGGCTGCGGGTGGGGGTCTGTGTGGGCACCACCGTGGGCACGGCCATGAACAACGAGGAATTCTACGGTGCCTGGCGGGGCTACACGCCCCAGCCGCCGGACCTGGAACCCGTGCGCGCGTTCCTGCGGAGCAACCCGGCCCAGGTCCTGGCCAGGGAGCTGCGGCAGCGGGGCGCCCTGCCGGGACCGGTGCAGGCCGTGTGCAACGCCTGCAGCTCGGGCAGCGACGCCATTGGCCTGGCAGCGGGCTGGATCGCGGCCGGGCTCTGCGACCTGGCCCTGGCCGGGGGCGCGGACGAACTCTGCCGCACCACGTGCAACGGCTTCATCTCGCTGATGATCCACGATCAGGAGCCCTGCCGCCCCTTTGGGGCTGGTCGGCAGGGGCTCAACCTGGGGGAAGGCGCGGCCATGCTCGTGCTGGAACCGGCCCAGGCCCTGCGGGAGCGCCAGCGCGCAACCCCACCACAAAGCAGGGGGCGGATTCTGGGTTACGGCGCGGCCTGCGACGCCTACCACCTTACCGCGCCCCATCCGGAAGGGCGGGGCCTGCGCAGTGCCCTGCGCCAGGCCTTGACCCAGGGCGGACTGCAGGGGGGCGACATCGCTTTCGTCAATGCCCACGGCACGGGCACCAAGGACAACGACCGTGTGGAGAGCCTGGTGCTGGCGGAGGAACTGCCCGGGGTCCCGTTCTTTTCGAGCAAGGGCCGCACGGGGCACACCCTGGGCGCGGCCGGGGCTCTGGAGGCCTGCCTGACCCTGGCCTGTCTCGAACAGGGGCGCATTCCCACCGCACCCGGAGCCGCAGAGCCCGACCCGGAGCTGCCCGCCCGGCCCAACCCCACAGCGCAAACCGTGCAGGGCCGCGCGGCCCTGTCCTTCTCCCTGGCCTTTGGCGGCAGCAACGCCGTGCTGGCCCTGGGCGCGCCGGAAAGCTGAGCACGAAGCGAGGCCGGAGCCCTCAGATGTCGAGGACCGAGCGCTCCCGGTTGTCGTTGCGGTGCCCCCGCGTCTGGGCCAGCATGGTCTCCACCCCCACGGCCAGATGCTCGGCCCAGAGCCGACAGCCCTCCGGACCAGGGTGGAAGCCGTCCGCGGCAAAGACGCCGGGCTGGTCCCCCACCGTTGGGGGCAATTGCCCCGGGTGGTGAAAGACCTGGTACTGGGTGCGGGCGCACTTGGCCAGGGCCTGGTCCAGGCTCTGACTGCGCAGCCCCAGCACCCCGCGCAGGGGATGGGGCAGACGGGCGGGAAAGCGGTCCAGCTGCGGCACCCCGGCCAACAACACGGGCAGGGGCCAGAGCAGCAGCCGCAGGCGGATGGACAGGCAGTCGATCTTCTCGAAAAAACGGCGCGGCGAGGTCAGGGCGATGGTGTCGCTGACCCCCAGGCAGATCACGGCCAGGTCCGCGTCTTCCAGCTCCTGGCTCCGGTCTTCCACCAGTTGCAGCAGGGCGTCGTTCTCCGCCACCGTGTGCCCCGTGCGGCCAAAGGCGTGCCACTCCACGCCGCAGTCCAGGCGCCGGGCCACGGCCTCTCCCAGCCGCGCGGGCAGGGACTCGGCCATGTGCCGCACCCCCACCCCGGCCACGGTGGATTCGCCCAGCACCAGCATCTGCAGACGCGGCCCAGCGCCGGGGCAGAACCCCTCGCGGGGGCCCGGGGCCTCGGGCAGACGCGGCAGGGCCTCGCGCACGGCCCGCCCCTGACGGCGTAGCAGCGGCGCCAGGGGGGCCAGCCAGAGGTTGGCCGCTGAACGCATGCTCAGGGCATGAGCGGCGCCAAGTCCAGGCCGCTCTGCAGGTCGAGCCCGCACATGAGGTTGGCGTTGGCCAGGGCCTGGCCGGAAGCGCCCCGACAGAGATTGTCGATGGTCGAGACCACCAGCAGCCGCCGTACCCTGGGTTCCAGCACCAGGCCGAGGTCGCAGTACATGGTGCCGCGCACGAACCGGGTCTCGGGCAGGCGCCCCAGGGGCAGGACCCGCACCCAGGGATGGGGGGCGTAGAACTCGCGGTACAAGTCGTGGATCTCCTCCAGGCTCCGGTCCGTGACCGTGGTGGCGTAGATGGTCTCCAGAATGCCCCTGTTGATGGGCAGGAGGTGCGTGGAGAAAGTCACGGCCAGCTCGCGCCCGGCCAGTACGGACAGCTCCTGCTCGATTTCCGGGGTGTGGCGGTGCT